>JAGYKU010000119.1 GCA_018401455.1 Flavobacteriales bacterium | reverse complement strand
AAGAAACGCCACCATCTTTAGAAATGTGAATTTTTCCATCATCAGAACCTGTATAAAGCAATCCAAATTGAAATTTACTTTCTGAAATCGTTGTCAACGTTCCAAAAGCTACATTTCCTTCTTTTGCACCATTGGTTAAATCACCCGAAATTCGTTCCCAAGTTTCGCCTTGATTCATAGAACGGTGTAAAAATTCAGAACCCATGTACAAAATATCTTGGTTGTGCGAAGACAATAAAATCGGTGTTTGCCAATTGAAACGGTATGGTTTTTCTCCTTTTGGAGCTCTTGGTGTAATGTAATCGAACTTACCTTCTTTCTGATTGATTCTGTAGTAATTTCCAAATTGATAACCCGTGAAAACCACATTTGGATTGCGACTATCGATTTGTGTTTGCATTCCATCGCCTCCCATTAATTCTTGATAAGGATATTTCCCTTCTTGATGCCAAGCTACAGAATGTGCGTAATTATTTGGTCCAAACCAAACGCCATTATCTTGCATTCCGCCATAGACATTATAATTTTCTTGATAATCTACATTCACTGCATAAAATTGACTAACGGCTTCATTATTACATTTAATCCAATGTGCTCCGTTGTCGTAAGAAATATTTACACCACCATCATTTCCGTTAATGATATGATTTGGATTTTCTGGATTGACCCAAGTTACGTGATGATCCGCATGTACATTTTCTTTTGAAATAGCTGTGAAGGTTTTTCCTCCATCTTCTGAAAATAACAACGGAACACCTCCAATATAAACGCGATTTTGATTTTTCTCATCTACCGAAATGTTTGCAAAATAGTAACCATACGTGTAAAACATATCGTCGATATAATTCTGATTCGCTTTTTTCCAAGATTTTCCGCCATCTTCCGATTTGTAAACTTCACAACCTATTACTTCTGTTTCGAATAATGCTTTATTTGCATCCGAAAGGAATTTCAAAACATCTTTCGGTTCCATATGGTTATCAGCAATCCAATTTTTAATGTTTTCCGCGCGATATTTATCTCTGAAACCACTTTCTTTAAGAGCATTATTCAATTCTTTGCTCGAAATTTCCATGATATCCGCTCCAGGAGAAGACAACATTACGGTCAATTTATTTTTTGAAACGGCTTTAGGTCGCTTATTTTGATTGTCCAAAACAGCATAAATCACGTTTTCATTGAACATAGCTAAACCAATTCTTCCCACACCTTCATTAGCAGGAAATCCGCTTTCTTTTGTTGTAACTAATTGCCAAGTAGTTCCGCCATCTTCACTTTTGTAAATACCTGATTTTTCGCCATCACCATCAAAATGCCAAGCTTTTCTGTCTTTTTGCCAAGAAGCCGCAAACATAATTTTTGGATTATTTTTCGAAACAACTAAATCAATAATTCCAGTGTCTTCAGCCACAAACAACGTTTGTTTCCAAGATTTTCCACCATCAATTGATTTGTAAATGCCACGTTCTTTATTAGTTGTATACAAATGTCCGACAGCAGCCACAACAATTTCATTTAAATTACTTGGGTTCACCCAAATTCGGCTAATATGATTCGAATCTTTTAATCCTAAATTTTCCCAAGTTTTGCCTTTATCCAAAGATTTCAAAACACCAACTCCAGCATAAGACGAACGCGAAGCATTCACTTCACCCGTACCTACCCAAATCGTTCCTGAATTCCAATCTACAGTAACCGAACCACAATTAACAGTTTCTGCCGAATCCAGAACTGGTAAAAAAGAAGTTCCGTTGTTATTCGTATACCAAAGTCCGCCAGTAGCATACGCTACATAAAATTCGGTTGGATTTTTCGGATTTACTGCCAAATCTACCACGCGACCACTCATAATTGTTGGTCCAATATTCTTGGCTTCGACTTGATTAAACAATGAATTTTGAGCGATTGCCGATTGCACTAGCAATAAAAACAGTAGCGTTATTTGCTTCATCTTGAGAAATTTTGTTGAAAATTAGCCAAAACATTGCACTTCTACAAAATTTCTACAGTATTTAACAACTTTTCATATTTATCTTTTTATTTTTGGAAACTGAAAAACCACTTTGAGTATGAAATACCATCCGATAGACCGCGATTTATACATAAAAAATAGAGCTAAATTTACAGCTCAAATGAAACCAAATGGCGTTGCCGTTTTTAATTCAAACGACATTTATCCCGTTTCAGCTGATTCAACTTTACCTTTTGCACAACATCGCGATATCTTTTATTTATCGGGAGTAGACCAAGAAGAAAGTATATTATTGCTTTTTCCTGATGCGCCTTATAAGTATTTGAAAGAAATTTTATTCCTAAAAGAAACGAATGAACATA
>JAGYKU010000118.1 GCA_018401455.1 Flavobacteriales bacterium | reverse complement strand
TGGTATGAGGGGAGTAATGCTATAATGATAATGTCTTCTATTTTGCCATAAAATTGCTCAAAACAAATTGAAAATGATTGTTCGTAAAGATGTAAATCATATACAAAATGCTGACTTCTTCCTGTAGCAGTTGTTCCGCTACTTTTAAAAACTTTTGCCTTTTCAATAGGTAAATTATCCCAAATCACTCTATTGGATTTAAAAAACTGAATTGGTAAAAATGGAATTTCATTTATAGTATTGATTTTTTGAGGATTTTTTACAACAACATCACAATAATCACGGTATATTTTTACGTTTTGATATTGTAGATGAAATATCTTTAACGCTAAATCGTTGAATTGATTTGTGTTTTGAATACAAAATATTTGGGAAATTATTGTTTCAATTTGATGAGGCTTCATAAGAATTTAATATCTTTACGTTATGAAAAATGCTTTTTTTAAAAAATTACTTTTTGGCTTGGCAAGTTTACAAATAATATTTTTGTATTCGTGTGTAAAACCAATTTCATATCCAAATGAACCCATTTTGGAAAGTGTTACTTATGCTACTATTGGTGATTCTTTATTGATATCAGTTTCTTTTACGGATGGAGATGGTGATATTGGGCTTAATCCCTCTGACACCTTGGAGCCATTTGATCAAGAAAGTTTTTTTCATTATAATTTGTATTTAGAATATTACGAATTAATGAACGGAAACTGGGTGCAAGGAAGGCTAGATCCAAGTGGAGAAAATTTCCCAACTGCTGACAGCATCGTTTTTCAATATAGAATCAAAAACCTTACTCCAGTTGGACAAAATAAAACACTAAAAGGAGTGATTAATGTAACAATCGAATCTCCTTTTTATAATCCAAATTCCAATCATAATGATTCAATTAAATATAGAGTTAGATTGATTGATAGAGCATTAAATATTAGTAATTATGTTGAGACAGACACCATTGTAAGATGAAAATTGTTAAACACATATTTTATTCTTTGATTTTAATTCAGTTGCTGGTTTCTTGTGCAAATCAAGTCAACAATAATACGAATTATGCACACCTTTACAATGGCAAAAGTGCAACTGTAAAACCAGAGTATATTGTTTATCACAATAGTAAGAAAGAAACCGAACTGTATTTTAGAATCAACAGCAATGATGTTTTGTATGCTAGAAAAGATAAGTCTCAGCCTTATTTTGCCAAAATAAGTATTCATTATGAGTTGTTTGGTTTGGAATCCAAAAAACTAATTCTAGACAGCGCTACCACAAAAATTGTAGATGAAACGGTAAAGAAAAATCCTAAATATTTAACAGGAAAAATTAAAATAAAAACGGAGTTCGGAAAGGATTATATTTTGAGAATTACGGCTACAGATTTAAACAGAAACAATTCTAACGACCAAGAAATTTCATTGAATAAATCCAATGTAAATCACCCTCAATTTTTTCTAGTAAAAGAAAAAGAAACGGGACAATTGATTTATCAAAATTACATCAATAAATCTATTTTGGTCGATATTATTTCCGAAGAAAATGTTGGAAAACAGATTCATATACAAAGGTTTTATCGTGATTTTCCTATTGCCGCTCCTCCATTTAGTTCTACAAACACCAAAAAATTTGATTACAAACCCAACGAACATCTTCAGCAAATTATTCCTAAAGAAGGAACTTTTTCTTGCGTTTTACCTGATTCTGGATTCATTCATTTGCAACTGGATACTTCCAAAAAAGAAGGAGTCACTTATTTTGGGTTTAAAGACAATTTCCCAAGAATAAAAAATATTTACGGAATGATAGATCCATTGAGATATATCAGTTCTAATGCAGAGTTTGAGAAACTCCAAAAAAGCGAAGAAACCAAAAAAGCAGTGGATGAGTTTTGGCTGACTAAATGTGGAACCGAAGAAAGAGCAAGAGAAATTATTAGAAAATATTACAATAGAGTTCAAGATGCAAATAATGTTTTCACTTCTTATGTAGAAGGTTGGAAAACAGATAGGGGAATGGTAAGTTTAATTTATGGAAGCCCCAAAACAGTTAGGAAAGCAAGAGATGAAGAGGTTTGGTATTACGGAGAAGAAAACAATGCTTTGGCACTACAGTTTACTTTTATAAAAGTGGACAATCCATTTTCAGATAATGACTACAAATTATTAAGAACACAAGGGTATAAATCAAGTTGGTATAGAGCGGTAGATGCTTGGAGAAGCGGTCGTGTATATTGGGCGCAGTAATGATGAGACAATGAATCAAAGAGAGAACAATAGACCTCAAAAATGGGGAAATCAAAAAACGTATTCAAAAGCTAAAGATGACGAAAGTATCATTTACGGAATAAGAGCGGTAATTGAGGCAATTTCTGCTGGAAGAACCCTCAAT
>JAGYKU010000117.1 GCA_018401455.1 Flavobacteriales bacterium | reverse complement strand
GAAAAGATTTTAAATCAATTTTGTAATTTCGATGTCTTACATTTTAAACATCAAACACTAACCTTCTAAATTTCAAAAAAAGATATCTCCATTGCGTACACCACTATCGCTATGCACTCCAGTCGATATGACAAGTCAAACAAACATCAAACACCTAACATCATTGGAAGCTAAATCATAGAATGAAAACATCAAACAACTCCATTTTTATTCGCCAATTGCCCGCAGGCAGCATCAATGTCTTTACCTCTACTTCTGCGTACATTAACGATGATATTTTTACTTTCTAAGTAGGCTGCAAAAGCATCAACTTTAGTAGGATCTGCTTGTTGGTACTCGCCATCATCAATACTGTTATACTCTATAATATTTACCTTACAAGGAACATGTTTACAAAACTGAGCTAACTCGTCAGCATCTTGGATTTCATCGTTAAAATCTTTGAAGATGATGTATTCATAGGTAACTCGTGTTCCAGTTTTATCATAGAAATACTTTAATGCTTCCTCAAGCGCCTCCAAAGTATTGGATTCATTTATGGGCATAATTTTACTTCTTTTCTCGTCATTAGCTGCGTGAAGCGAAAGCGCTAAATTAAACCGAACTTCATCGTCACCTAATTGTTTGATCATTTTGGCAATTCCAGCAGTAGAAATTGTAATTCTCCTTGGTGACATTCCCAACCCTTCTTCTGAAGTAATGTGGTGAATCGATTGCAATACATTTTTATAATTGAGTAAGGGTTCTCCCATTCCCATATATACAATACTAGACAGTGGAATTTGATAATTTTCTTCTGCTTGCTTAGAAATCAATACTACTTGATCATAAATCTCATCAGCATTAAGATTACGCATTCTTTTCAATTTCCCAGTAGCGCAAAAAGCACACGTTAGACTGCAACCTACTTGAGTAGAAATACAAGCAGTCATTCTTTTGGGAGTAGGAATCAAAACACCTTCTACCACTGCTCCATCAGCCAATTTAAATGCACTTTTGATGGTTTTGTCGGCACTCTTTTGAGATTCTCCAACGGTCAAAAATCGAATTTCGAAATTTTCGTTTAGTTTTTCTCTCAAATCTTTAGAAAGATTGGACATTTCCTCAAAAGAAGTTGCGCCTTTTTTCCATAGCCATTCGTAAACTTGTTTGGCTCTAAAGGCTTTTTCACCGATTTCAATAAAATAAGATTTCAACTCTTCCAAGTCTAATTGTCGAATATCTTTCTTTTTTATTTCCAAAATTCTTGAGTTCGTGGTTTGTAGTTTGAAGTTCGTGGTTTGAAAACCCTTCTTCTTATCACAAACTAATTAGATTATCAACATAGCGTCTCCGTAAGAGTAGAAACGATATTTTTCTTTAATGGCTAAAGCATAGGCTTCTTTTACTAATTCGTGACCACCAAATGCAGAAACCATCATCAATAATGTAGATTTTGGGGTATGAAAATTAGTAATCATTGCATCAGCAATTCCAAAATCATAAGGAGGAAAAATAAATTTATTGGTCCATCCATTGAAAGTGTTCAATTTTTTATCAACTGAAACTGTAGTTTCCAATGCTCTCATCACAGTAGTTCCGACTGCACAAACTTTACGCTTATTAACTTTAGAACTATTTACAATATCACAACAATCTTGATCGATAATCAATTGTTCAGAATCCATTTTGTGTTTGGTTAAATCTTCAACCTCTACAGATCTAAATGTACCCAAACCAACATGAAGTGTAATTTCAGAAAAAATAATTCCTTTAATTTCTAATCTTTTTAATAAGTGCTTACTAAAATGCATACCAGCTGTAGGAGCAGCAACAGCACCTTCATGTTTAGCAAAAATAGTTTGATATCTTTCCTCATCCTCAGGCTCAACAGCTCTAGTAATGTACTTTGGAATTGGAGTTTCTCCTAAGTAAGTGATTCTTCTTTTAAACTCTTCATAAGGACCATCAAAAAGAAATCTCAAAGTTCTACCTCTAGAAGTTGTATTATCAATAACCTCTGCAACTAAATCATCATTTTCTCCAAAATACAATTTGTTTCCAATTCTAATTTTTCTTGCTGGATCTACTAAAACATCCCAAAGCAAACTTTCTCTGTTGAGTTCTCTTAACAAGAACACTTCGATTCTAGCACCTGTTTTTTCCTTATTTCCATACATTCTAGCAGGGAAAACTTTAGTATTATTCAACACAAAAACATCTCCATCATCAAAATAGTTTATGATGTCTTTAAACATCTTATGTTCGATTGTTCCTTTTTCTCTGTTAAGCACCATTAATCTAGACTCGTCACGTTCTGGAGTTGGGTGTTCTGCTAATAGCTCTTGGGGTAAATCAAATTCAAATTCTGATAACTTCATATATTTTGTGTTAGTGCAAACAATTTTTTTGGGGTGCAAATATAGTCATA
>JAGYKU010000116.1 GCA_018401455.1 Flavobacteriales bacterium | reverse complement strand
TAATATTCAAAAGAATTCCTTTAATTCTATCTTTTTCAAATTCAATAGGGGAGGTTTCGTCTTTTAGTTTTGCATCCAAAACATTCAAGAAATAAACCATTCCATTTTCTTCAAACGTAATATTCTTCTTGTTTCGTATAAATGAGGATTTATTTATGTCAGTTAAAGGAATTTCTTTGAGTACATCATCGAAAAACATCCAGTTGGTGGTGTCGTTATAAAAACCCACTCCATATAAATTAGCGTGAGATTGTAAATTGATCCAATCGTCTTCTTTATTGAGTTTATACCAGCCTTTAACTTTATCAAGATCAGGTGTTATATCAGTGTATCTTGCGTATATAACTTTAACAATGTAATCTCGAAGTGTGAAATCTTCTAAATGTTCATTGTAGAAAGTCTCAATTTCATTTTCAGTAATGTTTGTGTCTAATCTATCTTGTATATAATACTGTTCGTAAGTATAAATAAGAAGCGATCTCCTGTATTTTTCTAATTGTAAATCTACATCTTTATCCTTTTCAGGAAGAATTTCTAACGCTTTTTGATATATCACTTGCTCTTGAACCCATTGGTCTATGTAGCTTTCAACAAAAGAAAGGCTATCTTCGTCTGTTAATCCCTCAGGAAGGTTTGCCAAAACTTCATATCTATACAATTCAGTCTCATTGACTTTTGCCAAGACCACTTTATTGTCTTTGGAAGCTTCTTCTTCACAGTTTGTAAAGAATATAAGCAATCCTGCAAATGCCAATATGTAATATTTAAGATTCAAATGGTGTATTATGGTTTTTCTTTAATAGTATATAATACGTCTTTATTCACTTTTACTGGATATTTGGCTCTCAATTCATCCAGCCATTGCTTTTCTAAGAAATCTTGATATGCAGCAGTGAATGCTCCTCTCGCTTCTTTGAGTTCTTTTGGACCTGCTGGTAAAGTTTGGTCAATAGCAATTAAAACGTATTTGTTTTCTACTTGAAAAGGTTTTTGTACTCCTATTTCCCAAGTTTTTCCTTTGAGGTATTCTTTTGTAGAAATTTCATATCTTCCACCTTCATAATTGATATTCAATTGAGAATCTTCATTCAAAAGGTTGATGATGCTGTCGTTTCTTAATTTGTTTGCTTTAACTAATTTGTGTGCTTTTTTAATTGTCTTTTTATTCAAAGAAGTGAAAATTCTTGCATCCACTCTAGCTTCCCATTGATGGTCGTTTTTGTTGGCTTCGTAAAATTGATTCAATCCCGCTGTATCTTTGATAGCATATGACCAAACTTTCTTGTCGTTGATGTCGAAAAGCAAAATTCCATCACGATATTCCTTCAATAGACTTTTGTATTGTGGATGTTTGATTTCCAATTGTGTTTTCTCAAATTCAGTCAATTTCATACTCACAAAACGGTTGTATTGTTTTTGAAGGTAATCTTCAATGGTCTGACCATTATTAATGTTTTGCGTGTTTTCTACAAATTCTGCAAAATCTTTTTGTGAAAAACTGTTTCCAGCAAAATTGAAAAGTTCTGCATTCAAATGTGCTACTTTATCTGCTGTCCATTCATTACTATGTATTGATTTATCCACTGCTTTGATAAAAACGTTCAAATTTTTCGTTGTTTCCATAAAAGCATATTCCTCTTTAAGTTTATTGATAAAACTCATTTTTGTTTTTTGAGATCTTGGCGCATCTTT
This sequence comes from Flavobacteriales bacterium, assembly GCA_018401455.1. GTDB lineage: Bacteria > Bacteroidota > Bacteroidia > Flavobacteriales_D > Parvicellaceae > Parvicella. The sequence continues at coordinate 1,002 of JAGYKU010000116.1, read as the reverse complement.
TTGAATTTTGGCTTTTAATTCAGTTCTCAATTTATCAATGTTATCTACTGGTTGGTACTCAATTCTTTTGATTATGTGCCATCCCGCAGGTGTTAAAACAGGTTTGGAAATTTCATTGTCTTTAGTCAATGCAAATGATGCGTCTTCAAATTCTTGAAAATATCTCCCTGCCTCTACCCAGTCCAATTCTCCATTTTTTCTTACAGAATTTCTATCATCAGAAAAATCTCTTACTAAAGCACCAAAATCTTCAGAGGCAATTGCTTTTTCGTAGATTTCATCAATCTTTTTCTTAGCATTTTCTTTGTCTTGATCAGTAGCATCTTTCTTCACACGCACCATAACGTGCGCCACTCTTACTCTTCCTCTGCTTTTTCTAGCATCGGTAGGATGTACCAAATGGTACCCAAATTGCGTTCTAAAAGGCATTGAAACTTGCCCCATTTCTGTTTTATAAGCAGCGTCTTCAAAAAGATACACCATTCTAAAAGCAGAAAAGAATCCTAAATCTCCTTTGTTGTTTTTTACAGATTCGTCTTCAGAATATTTTACTGCTGCTTGTTCAAAGGTCAGTTTGCCTTTCATGATTTCATCTCTGATAGACATGATTTTGTTGTACATCACTAAAGTATCTTTTGGATCTGCTTCATAAGCAATTTTTAGCAACAAATGTGATGCTCTTATTTCGTTTACTGTTCTATGATACGCTTCTTGAATCAATGCTTCATTAACAGTAGTGTCTACCAAATAAGGTTTTTGCAATTGCAATTCGTAACTTCTAAATTCATCTAAGAATTTTTTAGTCGTATCCAATCCCATTTCCTCTGCAGCGTGCACTTTGAGTTTAAATTTGATAAACAAATCTAAATATTCATCCAATTCCGCTTGATTGGTAACGTTTTCTTTTTTGTTTTTCCAAAAAATTTGTTCGAAGTCAGATTTAAAAACTTTCTCATTATTAACTTCCATGATAATTGGGTCATTAGCAGTTTTTTGAGCCAT
>JAGYKU010000115.1 GCA_018401455.1 Flavobacteriales bacterium | reverse complement strand
CAAGAAGAAGAAAGAAAAGCAGAACCAAAAGAAGAAAAATAAGAAGAAGAAAAAAAAGAAAAACAAGAAGAAAAATTGCTTGACAGAATTAATCTAAAAGATAAACATTGGAAACACAATGATGGAGATTGGGAAGACAGAGCAAGATGGGACGAATTCATGGACGTTTATAATCGAATATTTGAAAAATGCAATACCATTCCTTGGCACATTGTTCCAGCAGATGATAATGACGAAAAAGCTAATGCAATTGCAAAAATAGTATTACAAACTTTACAAGATATGAATCTAGAATTTCCTAAATTAAATAGCGAAAAATTCACTCCAAAATATATAAAATCTAGATCTAAAAAATAATTTTTTCACATTTAAATTTATGACAAAAGAAAACCTGGAACATATCATTTTTGCTATTACAGCTTTGATTGTTGTTACCGTTATTTCATTTATTATCAGAAAGTTTCTATCATCAATGATAGAGAGGAATTCAAAATTAATTGGTTCAAATGCCACAAGATATGTTTTTTTAAAAAACTCTATCACGTTTATTCTATATACTATTACTGTATTTTGGATTCTACATAAAATCCCATATTTCAACACCTTAGGTTCTGCTTTATTTGCCAGTGCGGGGATTTTAGCAGCCATTGTAGGTTTTGCCTCTCAAAAAGCATTCTCAAATATCATTGGTGGAATTTTTATATTAATTTTCAAACCCTTTAGAGTTGGTGACGTGATTGAAGTTTCAAACAATAGAAAAGGTTATGTAGAGGAAATAACTTTGAGACATTGTGTGATTAGAGATTACGAAAACCAAAGAGTGATTATCCCTAATAGTATTATCAGTGAAGAAACTATTATCAACAGTAGTATCGAAGATGAAAAGATAAGAAAACACATTGTTATTAGCATTTCTTATGATTCAGATATTGATTTGGCAAAAAAAATAATGAGAGAACATATTGAGAGCCATCCCTTATTTATCGATAATAGAAACAAAGAACAAATCAAAGCAAATGAACCAAAAACCATCATAAGATTAGTGAATTTAGGCGACTTTTCTGTAGATTTGAAAGCATATGTTTGGACAGAAAACAGCGACAATGCCTTCGTCTTGACTTGTGATGTTATGGAATCTGTAAAAAAAGATTTTGACAAAAAAGGAATTGAAATTCCCTTTCCATATCGTACAATTGTGATGAAAGAAAAAAAAGAAAATAATAAAACTATAGTTAAAGATGAAGATTGAAAATACAAGTGATGAACATTTTTTAAAAAAAGTAAGTATTTTCAAATATTCTGAAAATGAAGCTTCTAAAAATACTTTTGATGATATCAAAGATGTATCTTTTATTAATCAAAATGAAGAATGTATTCATTGGCTCAATATCTATGGTTTTCAATTTGCTAATCAATTCAAGCAGGTAATCAAACAAAACAAACTTGATGATTTTCTTAATATTTTACTTATTGAAGAAGAAAGTCGAAATAAAGTCATAGAATTAGACGAATGTATTTTTATGACTATAAACACCTTACATTACAACAAAAAGAAATTTTCTACTGAGCAAATGATGTTTGTGGCTTCTTCCAATTTTGTGTAGTATACAAGAAAAACCCGGTGACTATTTCCAACATATAAGAGATAGAATCACTGAAAACAAAGGAATAGTTAGAAGAAAAAAAGCCGATTACTTATTGTATTTGATTATAGATGCCATCATTGATAATTACTACAATGCTTATGAAAAATTAACTCAAAAACTTGAGGAGTTAAAAGACTTAACGAAAGTAAAACCCAATTTGGACTATGCGATGCAAATTGAGGAAAACAAACAAAACTTATTTGTCTTAAAAAAAGCCATTAGCTCCCTTCGTGAAGCAATAAGTAAATTAGAAAAAGTAGAGTTAGAAAACTTTGAACCTCATTATTTTAGTGAGTTGAAAGAACAAGCCAATTTTTTGATTGACGATATTGATTTTGATTTACAGCAACTAGAAAGTAGCATCAACTTGATTTTCAATATGCAAAACCACAAGTTGAATGACGTAATGAAAACTTTAACGATTCTTTCTGTAATATTTATACCACTAACTTTTCTTGCTGGAATTTATGGTATGAATTTCGAAAATATTCCAGAATTGAAATTTAAATATGCATATTATGTCTTACTTACTGTAATGGTTTTGATTGGTGTAGGAAGTTTTATTTACTTTAAAAGAAAAAAGTGGCTAGAATAAAAAATATTACTATTTTTGGAATAAAATATCAAACTAACAATCAATTAAATATGAAAAACAAAAACCTTTTTTTAACTTCTATTTTAGCTACTTCATTGCTAATTTCATGTCAATCAAATGATAAATCTGAAAGTTCAAGTTCTGACGACACTAAAACGGAACAAACGGAAAATACAACTAACGAAAACTCCGAAGACATATACAACATATCAAGTTGGATAGAACACGAAAGTATTGACGGTAAATACTCCATTAAACTTCCAGGAAAACCAGAGCATTCAAGTTTAGTAGAGCCAACTGCAGTAGGTGATATCACAATAGAATTGGATGTGTATGAAGAAAGTGCTACCAAAGTTTATCTTGTAGGATACAACGACTACCCTTCTGGAATATTTGACAATGTATCAGATGAAGAAAGAGATGAAGCATTAGACAATGCAATTGGTGGAAGTACAAATGCTTTAGGGCTTGATATTATTGAAGAAGAAATTGAGTTAAATTTGGACGGAATTAAAGGAAAAATGGTTAAAGCCAAATCAAGCACAAATTCATTCCATGCTCATTACAAAGTTTACCTT
>JAGYKU010000114.1 GCA_018401455.1 Flavobacteriales bacterium | reverse complement strand
GATTTTGATTCAATCCAAAATACAGCATCAATACATCAGACTCTCTCATAGTGAGGGTGTTCAAAGATCTTGAAATTTCTTTTCTCAAAGAATCCATCATTAACTCATTATCAGGTCTTGGACTATCATCAGAAGTCATTACCTCATACATTGAACTGCTATCGTCATCATCTCCCATTGGAGCATCCATACTTACATGGCGATTACCGATTTTCATGGATTGCTTTACTTCATTGAGCGTAATGTCCAATTCTTCAGCAATCTCTTCTGGTGTTGGTTGTCTTCCATACTTTTGTTCTAAAGTGGAAAATGTTTTGTTGATTTTATTGATAGAACCAATTTTATTAAGTGGCAATCTTACAATTCTAGATTGTTCTGCAAGCGCTTGTAATATAGATTGACGAATCCACCAAACGGCATAAGAAATAAACTTAAAACCTCTTGTTTCATCAAACCTTTGCGCTGCTTTTATTAACCCTAAGTTTCCTTCGTTGATTAAATCAGGAAGTGTTAAACCTTGATTTTGGTATTGCTTAGACACAGAAACCACAAATCTCAAATTGGCTTTAACTAATCTATCTAATGCATTGGCATCTCCTTCTCTAATTCTTTGTGCAAGTTCTACTTCCTCCTGAGCCGAAATCAATTCTACCCTTCCTATTTCCAAAAGGTATTTATCTAAAGACGCGGTTTCACGATTCGTTACTTGTTTGGCTATTTTTAATTGTCTCATTCTTGAAGTTTAAGTTTATAAAAGGGATAAAAAGTTTTTGTTGTATAGTATTAGAACGCCTTTGAATGTACTATAGTTACATAAACTCAGCTAAATTTTACTTTAAATTTACCAATAGACTAAAAATGATTATGATTGAATTGAATTTTAGGATGAAATGAAACATTAGTTAATTTGTTAATTGGTTGATTGGTTAATTAGTTATTTGGTTAATTGGTTGATTTGTTAATTGGTTAATTGGTTAATTTGTTGATTGGTTGATTGGTTGATTTGAATATCAGGTCGACATGACAAAAAAAACTCCCTGTCACATCGACTGAAATGGAGATGTCTAAATACCAAATCACGTTACTAGATGTCTCCACTCCGGTACCAATGACAAGAAAACAATATAATAAAATATTCCCGCAGATGTACGCAGATGTACGCAGAATAAATCAGCGAAAATCAGCGAGATTTGCGGGAGAAAAATTTCCTCCCCCTTATCCCCCTACTTACGCTTCGGTTAGTACAAATCCAAAGGGGAATTAATATTCACCTGTCATTTTAACTTATGCTGTTTAAAAGAACTTATTAATAATCTTGTGGTTAGATTGATTATACTCATAAAGTTTTTAATTACTCTAACTTGATGTCAGCGACAATTCTTTCTCTTCTATCAATTTTCTAAGATTGATGAGTGCGTATCTCATTCTTCCTAAAGAAGTATTGATACTAACATTTGTGGCTTCTGAAATGTCTTTAAAACTCATTCCCACATAATGACGCATTTTCACAACTTCTTTTTGATCTTCAGGAAGAAGTTCGACTAAATCTCTTACATCATTCAAAATTTGACTGTAAATAATTTCATCTTCGATATTTTGATCTTCGATTTTTAAAATGTTGAAAATATCAAAATCGTCATCTTCATTGCCATTTCCTCTTCCAGCAATAGGCATTTTCTTTTCTTTACGGAAATGATCTATGATTAGATTGTGAGCAATTCGCATTACCCAAGGGAGGAATTTACCTTCTTCATTGTATTTTCCATTTTTAAGGGTGCGTACTACTTTTACGAATGTATCTTGAAAAATATCATTGGCCAAATCTTCATCTTTGACCATTTTCATTATATATCCAAAAACTTTGGATTGATTTCTTCTAAGAAGTTTTTCAAATGCGCTTTCTTGACCATTGATATACAACGAAACCAAAGTCTGATCATCTACTTTTTCTGCAAACATAATCCTAAATGTTAGGTTAATTATTAACTATAATTTAAAGTAGATGTCTATTCTATACGCTTTTGGTTTTTAAGATTTATAAATAATAAACTCAAGACTTGTTTTGGAGTTGCCTGAGTCTTAAATATTTTTCAAATTTAAGGTAATTTATCTCTAAATTCCAAATAAAAAATGATTAATTCTTGTTTTTAGAGGATGAAAAGGTTATTTTATTTAGAAATCAATGAGGTGGATGTCAAAAATGAGGACACTTCCTCCAGGAATATCGTTATAATCTTTCAAACCATAACCCAGATGTGCAGGAATAAACAATTTACCTTTGGAACCTTTGGTAAACTTCGGAATGCCTTCTGTCCAACCTCTAATAACACTTTGTAAATTAAAAGAAATGCCACTTGCATCACTTTCATCAAACACTTCTCCGCTTAAAAAATAGCCTTTGTAAGCAACCGTTACGCTGCTTGTTTCTGTTGGATTTCCTCCTGTTGTAGTGCTGTCAATGACATAATACAAACCTGTGGAAGTTTTGGTAGCATCTATTCCATTATCCGAAAGATATTGTACAATTTCCGCGTCATTTTCTTCTGCGGTTTTCTTTGTTTTACGCTTGCCACAACTTTCCATACTTATAAAAAGTATGCTCAAAATACTCAACAATAATATGTGTTTCATTTTTCTAAAATTAATGATACAAATCTACTAACATCTTTGAAAAAAGTGCGCTCTTGATAGAAACTAATGATAAAATTCCCACCTTTTTCTATTGTTTCCAAACCATTGTCTCTGTACCATTCTATTTTTTGAGGTATTTTGTCTAAATATTTTTCATTATTAGTCATTCCCAAATGTTCCCAGACAAATGTTTTTTGAGTTACGATATTTGTAACAGTAAAATCTGGGTAAAGCGTTTTTTCTTTTCCTTCAAAAGGAAGTTCATAACCTACAATTAAATTTTCTTGCTCCAACAAAAACTCATAAATTTCTAATTCTTGCTTCGAAACCAGCCCCTCTCCATTCACTGCTACGTGATGT
>JAGYKU010000113.1 GCA_018401455.1 Flavobacteriales bacterium | reverse complement strand
ATGTCTCCACTCCGGTCGACATGACACACAAAAACACTTGTCACTTCGACTGGAAGGTTGACCGATAGGAAAATCTTTAATGGAGAAACGAAGTTCGGCAAAGCCAAGTCTAAAAACTAAATAATCACATAAAAAAAATTACAGATGTCTCCGATCTGATAACAATGACAAGAAAACAATATTACAAAATATTCCCGCAGATTCCGCAGATATACGCAGAATAAATCAGCGGAAATCAGCGAGTAGAAAAATCACCCTTTACAAGCCTTCTGATAAACTTCCAAAACTCGATGTTTTTGAGACTCAAATGAATATTTTTCCAAAACAATTTCCCTTCCTTTTTCGCCAATTTTCTTTCTCAACTCAGGACTCTCTATGAGTTCACTTAAAACTTTAAACCACTCCTCCTCTCCTACTGGTATATAACCATTTACACCGTGCTGAATAATGTCGACATTCATCCCTACAGCACTCATCACTGCAGGTTTTCCTACCGACATATACAAGAGTCCTTTCATACCGCATTTGCCTTTGGTCCAAGGATCTTCCTCTAATGGCATAACACCGATATCAATACTATTAAAAAGTTCCACTTCTTTGGCATTATCCCAAGGCAAACCTTTTATTCCAAGTGCTTTGTTTTCATAAGTTGGATCGCCAATAATTTTAAAATCTATAGCATCGCCATATTTTTCAATAAGTCTTTTGTACACATTTATTACCAATTCAAAATGCTTCACAGTTGTATGACTTCCCACCCAACCGATTACTACTTTTGAGTTTTTATTTTCTTGTGGAAGATACTTTTTACAGTCTATAGTAGATGGAATAACAGTGACATTAGGATTAAATTGTTTTGCAAAATCTGCTAAATATTGATTTCCTGCCGTAACATGAGCACACATCGGTAGAATCTGCTGAATTTTGCTAGAACTTTTGAGAAAAGAAAGCCATTTATTTCCTTCAGAAACATCCTTTACCCAAATAGCATCATCAAAATCAAAAATCATCGGAACACCACTATTATGAATTCTTCTTTCAAATCTTACGCTTCCAGTAATTAATGCTTCTCTGTAAATCAAAACTGCGTCAAAGTCTTTAATCCTTTTGACATCATTTCTTCTTATTCTAAATGACTTGAGTGCTATTAGGAACTTCTTCCAATAATTTCTTTTGGAATACAAAACTTTATCATCCTCTTCGTTTAATAAATTAGAAAGTTCGCATGAAAATCCATTTTCTTCCAACCAACTGAAATACTGTTCGAATCTATAGCGTTGCCCTGGTGAACGATCTAGTCGATGATGTGCTATAAAAAGTATTTTTTTCAAATTCTAGAATTACAAGATACAAAACTATAATATTTTTATTAGTTGCAAATAGTCTTTTTATTTTCAAATGAACGCTTCATTGTGAGTAAAATATTTTAGGTTGAAATATAGTATGCTTTATATCTAAGCACTAATACGTATATTTGCAAACACTTTTTTTAAGTCAAAATTAAATCTATGTTACTACTTCCAACAGGAAACACGCCCAGATGGGTTATTTTAATTGTAGATATATTGCTATGTGCCTTTGCCTTAGCACTTGCCTATGCCATAAGATTTGATTTTGCCGAACCCAACTCCCAAAAATTATTAGTAGAATGGAAAGTTTTAAAACCGTCTATTATTTTTTACTTTAGTGTTAGATTTTTCTCGTTTATTTTTACAAAAACCTATTCAGGAATTATCAGATTTACGAGTACGCAAGATGCCAAACGTCTTTTTATCGTTTTACTTGCTGGAAGTATTCTTTTTTCAATATTTTCTATTATAAGATATCACTTTTTGGATGGTGTTTTCTTTTTACCATGGTCGATAATATTGTTGGAATTTTTACTTTCATTTTTCTTGCTTTTATCAATGAGAGTAAGTGTCAAATTGCTTTATTTGGAACAAAACAAATCCAGAGGTGCTACCAAAAATATTGTGATTTATGGTGCTGGAGAAATGGGAATGACTACTAAAAAAATATTAGAAAACGATTCTACAGCATTGTACAATATCATTGGATTTATAGACGACAATCCGCTACTTCAAAACAAATTTTTGGAAAGGACGCCAATTAAATCCTCCAAGCATCTTGAAATCTGGAGAAATAAAAAAGAAATTGATGCGGTTATTATAGCCATCAAAAATCCGAAAAATGAAACCAAAACAAAAATAATAGAACAATGTTTGGAGTTGGATATAGATCTTTTGACTGTTCCTCCTATTGAGCAATGGATGAATGGCGGTTTTACAGCAAAACAAATCAAAAAAATTAAAATCGAGGATTTATTAGGACGCAAAGAAATTCAACTAAGTGAAGATAACATAACCAACTTCATCATCAATAAAGTTGTATTAGTTACAGGAGGCGCTGGCTCTATTGGAAGTGAAATTGTTCGTCAAGTTTTGAAATACAATCCTTCAAAAGTAATTATTCTTGACCAAGGCGAAAGTCCTTTGTATGATTTAGGAAATGAACTTAAAATCAATTATGATGCAGCACTTTTCGATTTGGTGATTGCTGATGTGAGCAACGAAAACAGAATGAGAAGAGCTTTTGAGCATTACCAACCACAAGTTGTTTTTCATGCAGCGGCATACAAACACGTGCCTTTGATGGAAGAAAATCCTGCTGAAGCGATAAAAGTAAACGTTCTTGGAAGTAAAATTCTTTCCAACTTAAGTGATGAATTTAATGTAAATTCTTTTGTAATGATTTCTACGGATAAAGCAGTAAACCCAACTAATGTAATGGGAGCATCCAAAAGAATCGCTGAAATGTACATTCAAGCCCTTAGTAAAAAATCCAAAACAAAATTTACCACCACTCGATTTGGAAATGTATTGGGAAGCAATGGTTCTGTGATTCCACTTTTCAAAAAACAAATAGAAAATGGTGGTCCGATTACAGTGACTGACGAAAGAATTACTAGATATTTCATGACCATTCCAGAGGCCTGTCAACTCGTCCTCCAAGCTGG
>JAGYKU010000112.1 GCA_018401455.1 Flavobacteriales bacterium | reverse complement strand
CACTATATTTTCCCATCTTTTAGAAGGATTGGATTGTGAAATCTGACCAGAAGTTCTTTCTCTTATTATTGTAAGTGGTTTTTGATCACTTAAAAACGTTCCTCCTTCCAAAAGTATTCTCATCATTAAATCTGTTTCTTGTGAGCTGGAAAGATTTTCATCCCAACCTTGTATTTTATTAACCCATTTTTTTGAAAATAAATTGGAACTTGTAATTCCTGCTTGTCTTACAAACACATTTACCCAATTACTACTTTCTCCAATTAAGTTTGTTTTATAATTTTCTCCTTTAGAATTCTGTGAAATATAAGCACCAGCCACAAAAGCTAAATCACTTTTCTCTTTTAATAAGTTTACCTGATGTTCAATTTTAGTCGGCAACAACAAATCGTCAGCATCTAGGAATTGAATCCAATCTCCAGAAGCTATAGAAAGTCCTTTATTGCGCGCTGCACAGGCTCCTTTTTTGCGCTCTTGCAACAGCATTAAATTTGGATATTTTGATTGTTGAAGTTCTAGTAGCTTAGAAAAAGTACTATCTGTTGAATTATTATCAACCGCAATGACTTCAATGTTTGTGTAAGTTTGACTATAAACTGAATCCAAACATTCTTCGATATAATCGACAACATTAAAACAAGGTATAATAACAGAAACTAGCATTATTTCAAACTTCTTTTCAGTTTTGATGTTTTTTTATACAATCTTCATATTGTTTTATCATTTTAGATATGATTGCCGATTCAGAATAATTTTTATGGGCATATTCCATAATAGTATCCGCCTCAAATGTGTCATAATTTGCATACATTTTAAGCATAGCATTTTCTAGAGCTATTTCATCATTTACTGGTACTAAAAATCCATTAGAATCATTTACAATATCTTGCGGTCCTCCAGATGATGTTGAAATAACAGGTTTACCTCTAAACAATGCTTCTACTAATGTTAAACCAAATGTTTCAATAAATGAAGATGAAACAACGCAATCACAACAATCAATTTGTTCAATAATTTTTTCTTTTGGCATAAATGACCTAATAGTAACTTCGTTTGAAATTGAATTTAATTCAATAAACGCCTTAATTTTATCTAAATTATAACCTTCTCCAACTAATACCAATCGTATATTAGGATTGGTTTTTAAAGCTTTGTGAAATGCTTTTACTAAATGTAATTGGTTTTTATTGTCATCAAATCTGCCTATACATAAAAAGGTTTTGTATTTGTTGTCCCTATTCAGTTCAGTTGATTTTTGATCAATAAACCTATTAGAAACCAAATTAGGCATTAACTCAAAAGGTGCTTTAAAAAATGATTCATATTGTTTACATGCATACGAACTTACGCCAAATCGAATTTGAGCACCTTGAACAATTTCTTGTAATAATTTTTTTGAAGCAAAGGGTTGCAATAATTGCTCATTATAAATATCATTAAATCCAGAATAATGCTCAGTAACTATATAGGGTATATCTAATTTATTAGACAGTTCTCTTGCTATATATGGAGCAAAACTATTACATACAGACTGAATGTGAATTAGATCAAATTTTTCATGTTTCTTTAGTTCTTTATAAACTTTTGCAAAGAATCTTCTTTTTTGAAATTTATTTGCTAACCCAAACCAATTTGTTGGTAATGGCTTTTTATAATTTACTTCAATCAATTCATAGTTTCTAGAATTGTATTTATCTTCTTTCTCTATTTTGTAACTATCTCTTTGAGAGTAATTATAATAATTGATATTTAATAATGATACGGAACAACTTTTGGCTAGTGCCTCACAATATTCATGAAAAAAACTGGCTAAAAGTGGGTTTGAAGCATCATACCAGGCAGGAATGATAAGAATATTTAGTTCATTTTTATTCAATTTTTATTTTTTTCTATATGATTTAAACTACTATTTATAAAAACAAGCATTTGTTTTAATTTCATCTTATAGCTTAAAATATTCTCTGAAAGATTATGAATTAATAAAGGGTGATTCTGATCAGTAAGAATTTTATTAGCAAAAGTTATAATTTTTTCAAAATCAACAGGAAATTCATCTGCATTAAATTCCAAAACATAAGGAGAAACTTCGTTGAGTTGGATAAAATCGGTATCTTTATATCCTAATACAACTGGAAAGCCTCGCATAAGAGACTCCCTGACTTTGAGAGTTGATGCTTCATTTAGGTCTTTGCGATGTAAACCAAATGTACCTAATGCAAGATGATAATTTTGAAGCAAAGAAGACATTTGTGACGGGTGAATAGGTTCAATAAATCTAAAATTATCTTCCAAATTTAGATTATCAACTAATTGTTTATCTTCGGGTAAATAATATCCTATGATATCAATACGAACATTTACATTTCCTCTATAATTTGCTACCCCCTTTATAAGTCTATCTACACCGTGCCAATGGGCTCTTGTGCCCAACAACATAAACATTTTTAATTGTTTACCATCGAAAAGATTGAATGGATGAATTTGTTCTTTAGAATACTGAATACCATTAGCTATTACTTGTACATCATAATCTTTGCATATTGTCTGTTGGTAATATCCTATCTCGTGAGTAACCGAAAATCCAGACTTTACGACTTTTCTAATTTTAGGACCATAGAATTTTTCGAGATAATAAGGTATAATTTTACCTTCTAGCCAATATAGAAAGTAACCTGGTTTTAACGAAAAACTGAGCAATGCTCTCCGTTCTTTTACTCGAAGAAGAAACTCAGACAATTCTTTAGAATTGTGCTCAAAAAAGAGTCTTTCGCCTAATACTTTGCTAAATTTAAACATTGTTTTTGAGGCCATTTGATAACGCATCAATATCACATCAAATGCCTCTTTTTCTACAAAATCAATTACTGATTCCCACAATAGCCTACTCTCATTTAAGGAGTTAAAGTACTTTCTTTTTTTATTTACAACTACTTTTTTTAATAAATGATGGGGTGATAACCATCTATCGTTCTCCAAGCCCTTAACAAAAGTCACCATCAAACCTTCGGTATTTGGAATTTTATTAATTCCTTGAATTTTATCCAAATCTTT
>JAGYKU010000111.1 GCA_018401455.1 Flavobacteriales bacterium | reverse complement strand
CGCCACCAATTTTTGTTTTGAATAATTCAATTGCTTGAAGTGTAGAAGGAGAAGCAATCGTGCTTGATAAAATTCTAATTTTACCTCCACTTTTAGCGATATCTTTTAATTCTTTTGAAATATTTGTATCTACATCTGTCCAAGTTGCTTCAGCACCTTCCATAGTAGGGAAATTCAATCTTTCACCATTATATAAATCTAACACAGAAGCATTGATTCTAGGTGTAAGACCACCTTTTGTAATTCCGTAAGCAGCGTTACCTTTAATCCAAATAGGTCTTCCTTCTCTAGATTTTACTAAGATGTTAGCGAAGTCATTTCCATCAAAGAATGTAGAAGCATACCAATTGGCAACACCAGGAGTAATGTCTTCTGGTTTATCAATATAAGGTATAGATTTTATTACAGGCGCTTCACAAGATGCTAAAGTAGCAGCAGCAACACCAAAACCTAAGAATTTAAGAAAATCTCTTCTTCCCGTTTTGAAACCCGTTACTTCTTCGCTTCCGACAAAGTCTTCAATAGGAAGATCTTCAGGAAACTCTTGATTCGCTTTTGTTTTGAATTCCGGTGACTGGCTTTTTTCATCCAATCCTTTCCAGTATGTCTTATTCATACTCATATTATTGTTTCAATAAATAAATTATTCAATAACTCAATTAATAGTGACATTTAGCACATTCCCATCCACCTAGTTCTTTCACAGTAACTACACCATCGTCTTTAATTTTCTTATAAACATCCGGTCTTAAAGTTAATCTATTGTGAATTTCTTGGTAATATGGATTCGCTGCGCTTGGTCCAACTTCAATTTCTTTTTTGTCGTGACATTCGATACACCATCCCATTGTAAGAATTGGTTTAGTCAACTCAACTATACCTAAATCAGGATTTTTATCAATCAAAGCATTAATTTCTTGCGTAGTAGAAACTCTACCCAAAGTATAAGACTTTACATCACCGTGACATTGCATACAGTCAATTTTCCCGACATTTACGTGTTGTTTGTGAGAAAAGAAAACGTGATCTGGCAAGTTGTGTGCCTTATTCCAAATAATTGGATCTCCTTGGATTACGTTTCCATTTTTATCTTTATTATAAGCCATTTTATCTGCATCATATCCAGCTGCTGCGTGTAATTTTGCAATTTCTTCTTTACCCGTTCCTTTTTTAGACTCGTGAACTTGAGCGTGGCAATTCATACAAACGTTAGTAGTTGGTAAACCAGCATGTTTTGATTTTTCAACAGAATTATGACAATATCTACAATCTATTTCCATTGTACCAGCATGTAAACTATGATCGTAGTCCACCATTTGAGAAGGCTGATAATCTTCAAAAACACCAATACTTGCAAGTCTAGTAAGTCCATCTGCTAAACCAGAGAACAATAACACTACAAAAATAACTAAGGCAAAAAGCCAGTTTTTCATAATCCATGACCCTAATTTCTCAGTTGCAGTTTTTTCTTCTGGAACATCTTCACCATTTTGAGCAGCAGCTACATAAGCAATTTTCTTACGAACGCTCAACGCTGCAAACGTTACTACTATAAGTGTAAATGCTAAAATGATCAACCACATACTAGAACCTGAAGAGTCTTTATCAGTTTCTCCAATTATATCACTACCTGCAGCGACATCTGTACTTGGTGGAGGCGGTGTATCAGCATAATCCAAAATTGCATCAATTTCCTCTTTGGTAAGTGTTGGAAATGCAGTCATGGCTGCTTTATTATATTCAGCAAAAATTGCAGCTGCTCTTTTAGATTTCCCAGTTCCCAACAATGCAGCACTGTTGTTTACCCATTCATATAGGTATTCTGTTTCACCAGCATCTGCCCATCTCTGCTTAGACCCCATCAATGCAGGACCTGTAGATTTCTTGTCAACTTTGTGACATGAAGCACAGTTGTTTTTAAATAATTGTTTACCATCTGGCTGCGCCATCACAACCCCTGTAAACATGGTGAAAATCACCGATAACAAACAAATTACACTAACTTTTTTAACTGACTGAATGTTCATTTTTCTCTGTCTTTACTAAAGCGTTTTACACTTTTTTATCAACGACAAAAGTAGCACTCACCACAAATTGATTGATATAAATGTCATAAAAATGTCATTAAAAGTGTTAATTTATATTTATTCTAAATAACGGTATTTTTAACATTTTTTATTAACTTACTGATTTTAGGATAAAAAGGGTTCAAAAAGGTATATTTGATAAGCATAAGCAAAAAATATAAATTGGAATAAAATTTGGAAAGATTGGCTATTGTTAAAAAAAAATCTTTCGAAATAACATAAAGTATTACTTTTGTGAAAGCAAACACATCAAACAGATATGAAAACCAAACATACATCTTTATTAATATTCTTTTTTTATAGCATTTTATGTTATTCTCAAACGGATACTTCTTCGGCATCAAAGGATTGGAGATTGTTTCCTGCTGAGAAAAAAACAACCTTGCATCAATTGGCAAATTCAACTCAACCAGAACTAGAATTTAATAAATCTGGAAGTTCGAAAGTTATTCAAGACAGTAGAATTGACAAAATTGGAGAGCAACTTAGGAACAAGCCTTATATTTATGGATACACCATACAATTGGCAGTGAGCCAGCAAAAAAGTGTGATTAAAGATGCTAGGTACAAAATCATGAAAATTAGTCCAGATATAGAATTGGACGATCCTTATGAATCTCCAAACATCTATTTATATGCAGGAAGGTTTTATGACAGAGCTACAGCCTACCAATACAAAAAAGAAATAGAAAAATATTTTCCTAATGCTGTTGTTGTTGGCCCAAAAATGATGAATTTACCATATCTCAAAATGCCAGAACCGGAAATCATCATTCAAGAATCTGACTCGCTTGTTCCTGTAGATGGTTATATCAACAATCAGTAATATTTAAATTAAAATTGGGGCGTTGGTGAAGTTGGCTATCACATCTGACTGGCAGTCAGAAGACCATGGGTTCGAATCCCATACGCTCCACAATACAGTTTTGAGTTTGAGGCTTGAGTTGAGAGGTTTTGGATTTTATATTAAAAATCTATCGAATGTACTTCAATCCTAAATTGTATGTTTTTCCAGCACCACCATTTTTGCTCAGGATAAAATCTGAATAGAG
>JAGYKU010000110.1 GCA_018401455.1 Flavobacteriales bacterium | reverse complement strand
TAATTTTTGGTTTATAACATTTATGCCTCTAGGCGGTGTATAGATTACAGAACTATTTATTAAGCTACTTCCAATCTTTTTAATTACGGTTTCAGTTTGAGGTGGCCTTATTCCGTCATTCGCTTGTTTTATTTCTTGGTATATTTTGATTATTGACTCAATAGTGAAATTTTCTTTTTCCTTAATTTCATTAAATCCGGCCCATAAGGCATTTCTATAGTGTAATACCTCTTTTGCATTGCCTTTTATTTCAGAACTTTCAATATGAAGAGCTTTATATAGTTCATCATCTGTCGTAAATATGTTTTCTATTTCAGAACTTGTTTTAGCTTCTCTAAGAGCAATTGTATTTACAAGCATAGATTGATTTGGTAATTTCCTTGCCAATCCTTTTAGCTCAGCTAAAGCTTTATTGGCTTTGTTGAGTGCGAGTAATACATTAATCGTTAAGATCTTGCTATCAATCGGAGGTAATTCTGGCAATTGATTGTAAGGCAGATTTCGGTCATACTTTACCAAATTTGACATTTAGCTTTCGTTTTGTCAAATATAGTAATAAATTGACAATTGGCTAGTTTGGTTTGAAGTTTTGACAGATATTTAGCACAACTGTCAAAATTATTGAGAAAGTGATAGTATTGGTCATAACGGTTTGCAGATTTGTGATGGGCGGGATTTTTACCACAAATGTTGATGCGGAGAACAAAACTTTCTTTAACCACAAAACTGTCTGCGGAGCACGAAACCCCGCCTATTGCAAATGTGCTGTTATGCCCAGTAATTATTTCCATTCCCATTTTTCGTCTGTGTCGTATTGAATTTTCAAATAGGTCGCAAGTTCTTTTAGTCTTGCTTTCACATTGTCAAAGTTGGCAATTTTATCTTTTGGTAAAATGAATGATTGTCCGCCCTTTAGTCTAACGAAAATTGTCGTAGGTATTTCACATATTTCTTCTAGTTCTGTTGTCAAAACTTTGCTTTCACTACCGTTGTCCTTTGCTAAAATATAGTCATTGTTAAACTCTAAAGTTGCAGTTCTTCCAAGCCTGTCTTTATAATTTTCTTTAATGAAACCCTTGTAATGTTTGATATAGTGTCGTCTTTCCCAAAGTGGGTAAATTAGAAACCATAGAAGTCCGATAATGAAAAATATTATTGTCAATGAAACTTTGTCTTGAAAGAGAAATAAAAGTCCAAAGGCAACATAAATTAATGGCACTAATATTTTGCTTCTTTGTCTTTTCCTTTTAATACGGTCAGACTTTGACGCAACAAAAAGTTGATGTGTCAAGAAGTCGTTTTCGTCAATTTTATAGTCTATCGTCATTGTCTTGTATTATTGGGCATAACGGTTTGCGCACAGCCGTCCGTTTTAATGGCGGCTGTGCGCTGTTGTGCGTTCGTTATTTTTCTTCTGTGAAGTTTTCTAATTAGTATATTTCATTTTCAAAGTTATATCTCCGATGTTGTAACTGTAAACTGATGCAGGTAAAAATGAAAATGCAAGATTATCAATAATTTTTACACCTGATTGGTCAATAGATGTTACTAATGCATTCTTAAAGTTATTCGCTTTACAGAATAAGATTAAACTTTTTAATTCATGTGGTTTCTCAAAATAGCGGTTGCTCCATTTTATTTCAACGCCCCAAATAGGTTTATACTTTTTATCGTCAACTAAAACCAGATCCACTTCACCTTCGCTTCTGCCATCTTTCCATCGGGCATAGGTTAAATCCAGTTTTTCTCGGTGCATCCATTGAGATAGTACAGCAGTCTCTACCATATTTCCCATTTCGCTATCTGCTTCTGAAATTGGCGAAAACAAGGCTGTGCGCAATGAAGGATTAGTTAAATATACCTTAAAACTAGTAACCCTTTTGAGACGTTTGGCAGTTACGTCTACTTTATTTAGAACTTTTATAAGAAATGCAGCTTCTAAGTATTCTAAATATTTTTTGATAGTGTCTTTTTGAATACCACTTTCTTTACTCATTGTTTCGTAAGAAAACTCATTGCCCGTATTGTAAGCTATGTAGGTAAAAAATCGGTTTAACTCTTGGACGTCTTTAATGCCATATAAACTTGGTAAATCACGTAATAGAACTTTATCAACAATATCATTTTTTACATATCTCCCCATGTCGCTTTGTATTTTTTCAGACAGCACCACTTCAGGGTAACCTCCAAAATTCAAGTAATGAACAAACTCTCTATTTAAAGCTTTTATATCATGTGTAAGGCAATAAGAAATTTGATTGCCTCCATAGCTTGTTTTGCCATCGTAGATAAGATGATTCATCTTTTTCAGATGTATGTACTCTTGAAATGTGAGAGGGGGTAACATGAAATCGGTGAAACGCCCTGCGCCACTTTCTGTGCTATGCCATTTGAGTGCTGCTGCTGCTGAACCTGAAACAATAAATTTTGTTTCAGGATATGAATCTACCAATACTTTAAGATGGCGCTCCCAGTCTTTTAGATATTGTATCTCATCAAAAAAGACATAGCATCCATTTAAGTTATTTTGGTTTAGCGATTTTTTACATAAGTCAACAATATCTTCTAAGCTCAAATGAACATAAATAGGATTATCTATTCCTACAAAGAATATTTTTTGCGGATTTACACTTTCATTTAGTAATTCTTGAATGCTGTGGAATAGCATAACTGTTTTTCCTACTCGTCTCGGTCCCATAAGAACCAATGCTCTGCGAACGCTTTTTTCAGTAACGAATGGATAAAATAATTTAAAATACAAGCGTTTAGCCATAGATTGGTAAACATCGGGTATTTGTTTATTTATCCACCAAGGGTTTTCATAACGCAATCGCTCAACTATTTTTTCTGTTGGAATAAGACTTAAACCTTTCATGAAATCTTTTATTTTCACAAAAATAGTAAAAATAAGCAGATGTGAAACTTCTTATATTTACATTTTAGTAGTTTATAAGTAATATTTTATGGTTTCTTCATCTTGATTTGACAATGTAGAAAGGAGAAAGTTCTTATTTTGTGATTTCAAATTATAATTCTGACTAACGTTTTTGTTTTGCGTTGAAAATCATGTTGTTGCAAATCCAAAATCCTCTTGAGTCAGGTCAAATTTAGCGATTTGCTTTTTGACTCTTGCAATCAGTTTTAGTTTTCTTTTCTCATCGAGAAACAAATATTCTGTTGGTGGTTTATAGGGTAGTTTTTTCACAATCATATTCCAAATTATTACAGCTAATTTTCTGGCTGTAGCACTTACAGCCACTGTTCTTCCTTTTCGGTAACAAACCCTGTTAAAGAAGTTTG
>JAGYKU010000011.1 GCA_018401455.1 Flavobacteriales bacterium | reverse complement strand
TTTTCTAATAGTAAAGCGCCTACTCCTCCTACCACAGGAGAAGCCATAGATGTTCCGCCATTGCTCATGTGCATTCCACCTTTTCCCATTGTAGAATCTGTGTTGTTTGCAACCCACTGATTAATTCTAAAAATAGGCGCTGGGCCTAAAGTAGTATGTCCAGAAGCCGCAATTTCTGGTTTGACAGCACCCAATCTGTTGGGTCCTTTGGAAGAAGAAGTGAATAACTTTCCTCTTTCAAAATTGTTTGGATACCATCTGTCGTTATATTTTCCAACATAACCAGAATCATTGGCATAATTAGCAACTGCTATCACATTGGGAGAACATTGAAAAGAACTTACGATACTTTGAAGCGTATCGGGATGCACATATTTTGTGATTTCAGGAAAAACTGCTACATCAGGAACAGTATCTATAATAGCACTCATTCCGTAATTGGATCTACTCCAAACATCAAAACTGCCAGTTCCAAAGGTTTCGAATCTAAAAAAATAATCACTACTATCGGGTTCAGGCATATAAACTTGAACTAAATATTGTCCGTCTCTTAGTTGCGCCCAAAATTGAACAGTGGCAATCACATCGTCATTGTTATTTCTAATAGTGTCGTAAAGTAAAGTGTTGAGATTGTTGGCAACATTATAAAATTGTGTTCTGCCTCTAAATTCATAATTTGCACCTACTTTATCTGCACCTACAGCATATTGAACTTGATTAAATTCTGCTGTATCTGTCCACAATTCCCAAAAAGCGGCACTACCACCAAAAGCAGAAGATGGATTATTTGCAAACCAAGTGAAACTAGTATCTGGAACAACATCTGTATGCAAATGATACTTTTGCCAATCGCCACTGTTTCCAGCAGAAGCTACAAACAAACGACCTCTTTTAGAAAGAATCAAACTGTCGATATACAAAGCGTAAGGATCTAGCCCATCATGAGAACCTAGATAAGTTCCAACGCTAGCATTAATAACACAAGGTTTGTCATATACATCTGCATAAGAATAAATATATTCTATTGCATCCACAACAGTCGCTAGCCAGTCAGTTGCATTGAATTTGCTTTCAACAGCAATAATGTCAGCATCAGGAGCAACACCTTTGTTTCTGCCATTGGCAAGTCCATTTCCAGCGCCAGCACCAGAAACCGTAGAACCATGCCCCCATTGATCTTGATTTGTGCAACTTCCCGCATTGATTTGCGTACTGTCCCAATGTTGACCATAGCCATAAGCAGCAGGAGTCAATAAAGCGTTGTTGGGTTTGGTTTGATCCCAAATATGCAAAATTCTTGTTTTGTCGTTGGTATCTCTAAAATCTGGATGTGCAAAATCGATTCCTGTATCTATAAAGCCATAAATCACTCCAGCACCTGTGTAAGCCTGATGCAAGGGGTTGATTCCGTTATGCACACCATTGATTCTATTATTAACTCTCATGGTGTCGCTACTCATCACTTCTCCTTTGTATGGTGCATAATCTATAGATGTAAAACGAGTGTCGATAATCAATTTTTTAACAGAACTACCTGGGATTCTAATATACTGCCAACCTTTGACACTTCCTCTGTAAATTCCTTGATTATTTTCCACAAAATTTTTGGCATCCGATGAATTTCCTTTTACAAAAAGCCCGATAAAATCGGTTGTATCTGCTTGGTGTTCAATAAAATATTGCAACCTAAAGTCAACGGGTAAATTTTCCTTAACTTGACCCAACAAAATAATGGGCAAGCATAAAACTATTGTGAAGATTAAAATTCTGTAAGTCATTGTTATTGAACTTTTCTGATGTAAATATACAAATATTTCTATTGAATGAGGAAAATGTTAGAGATAATTGTACTACAAAAAGTTTTTTTAACCGCAAAAGTACGGAAAGGCTATTCGCAAAGGGACGCAAAGTTTTAACTTACCGTAATTTCCAAACGTTGTACGTTAGACATTATACTGCAAAAAATCTTAAAATCTTTTGTCTTATGGTCTTTTAGTCTTGAAAAACGATTTACGACTTCACGACATACGATTTTACGACATACGATTCTACGACATACGACTTTACGACATACGATTCTACGATATACGACTTCACGACAAACGACTTCACGACAATTTGAAAATTGATTAATTTGAGATTAAATTACAACAAATGAGATGTTTAGTAATTCTTTAGTCTTGATGTCTTTCGTCTTTTGGTCTTGAATCTTATGAGGCAAAATACATTTCAATATGCGGGATATTGTCTTCAAGATACATTTCTCCGATGGGTTCAAAACCTAAATCTTTATAAAATTGGGTCAAGTAAGTTTGAGCAGAGAGTCTAATTTCATTATGTTGCATTTTATTTTGAATAAACTCGATACATAGTAGCATCATTTCTTTTCCTAATTTGTTTTTTCGGGCTTCTTGTGCTACACAAACTCTTCCAACAGAAGTTTCAGGATAAGAAACTCCAGGTTTTAAAATACGTGAAGTTGCTAAAATTGCATCATTTTGATTTACACAAAAAATATGATAGGCATCTGTATCTTTGCCATCTACATCCAAGTAAGGACAGTCTTGCTCCACCACAAAAACCTTTTCTCTCAATTGGATAAGGTTGTAGAGTTCTAAAGTACTAATCTCACAGAAGTGTTTTATTTTCCAAGTATAATTTGACATTATTTTATTTTTATACATTACTTTTACAAAGTAAAGATAAATTTTAATCTAAATGAATTTTAAAAAACTAACCTCTTATTCAATATCAAAAACTTTATTTTTGATGGTAACTATTCTCTTCTGTAACATTTCTTTAGCCCAAGACGATGAATGGGATTTGGAGGATGTAGAGACCAGTGTCGTTTTGTTCAACGATACCAGAGTCATCAACGGACATTCTTCCAAGACGCTCGAAAAAGGGATGTGGGATTTAAGAATTACCCACAGATTTGGTGATGTAGCAGTTCCAAACGCAGGTAGAACACTTTTTGGTTTAGACAACAGTACAGATATTAGAATTGCTATTGAATATGGAATTTCAGATAAACTAATGGTAGGTTTTGGAAGAAGTAAAGGGTTTGCACCTTATTCTCAATATTGGGATGGATTAGTAAAATATGCAATTATTAACCAAAGTGAAAAATCTCCAATTTCGGTTTCTTTTGTTTCTTCAGCTTTTGCCACAAGTATGCAAGCATCATCTGATTCTTCATCAATAACATCCTTTACAAAAGCAGCACATCGGTTTTCTTATTACTCTCAAATTGTTTTGGCAAAAAATTTGTTTGATAAGTTAACTTTACAAATTGCACCTGGTATGCTTTACAGAAATTATGTAGCACATGACGATCAAAATCTTAATTTCTCCCTAGGAAGTTCATTGAGATATAATTTCTACAAAAAACTTAGTTTTCTGGTTGAACATTATGCTTTATTCAGAACAAATAATACGATTAACAATGTTGAATATGTAAATCCACTTGGAATAGGATTAGAGATTAAAACTTTTTCTCATGTTTTTCAAATCAATTTCATGAATTCAGAAGCCATAGGAGAAGGTCAATTCTTACCTTATACGCTAGGTAAATGGGCAGATGGAAGATTTAGGTTTGGATTTACCATTTCAAGACACTTCTAAAATAAACTAAAAATTAAAAAAATTTAATTATGAAACAAATTATTTTCACCTTATTTACACTTTTATCGATAGTATCTATAAAAGCACAAGAGTTAAAAATTGACACTGAAAAAGCAGTTGTAAAATTTAATTACGTTATTGACAAAGCAACAGGAACAATATCTGGAATAAAAGCAAAAATGGTTTTTGACTTAAGTGATGTTTCAAAATCTCATATTGAAGGAACTGCAGATGTTACAACATTAGAAACGGGAAATACTCAAAGAGATTCTCATTTACAATCTTCTGATTTTTTTGACACTAAGAAATTTCCAATCATGAAGTTCAAAAGCACTTCATTTGAAAAAACAGCAGAAGGTTATAAGATGATTGGAAAATTAACTATTTGCGATGTCGAAAAGGAAATTGAAATTAAATTTACTTATGAAAATAATGTATTTGAAGGTAAATCTAAAATCTATTCTAATGATTTTGGCATTGCTAAAAAGAAAAAAAGAGAAGACAGTGCTATCTTACTGAAATTTATCATTCCAGTTAAATAGTTGTTTTTAATTGTTTGGAGCACCACTTTCAATCCAGCAATCGATTACTTGTATCAAACTATCTGATAATTTTCCTTGCTGATAAGGCATAGGAACAACTCCGTTATCGTGATTTATAGTTTTGAAGAATACAGTAAGATTACTATTAATGTCACTGTAATTGTCAAAATTATATCCTGCTCCTGGACTAGAACTATTATGACATCCTACACAACTGTTATTGATGATAGGCTGAACATCAGCAGAAAAAGATTTTGCAATAGAATCGCAATCTGAAGGTATAAAAACTTGGTTGGGAGCCGCTTTGTCTTTGGTACAACTAACCAAAAAAAACAGTAAAACAAGTTGTAAGGTAAGTATAATTTTCATAGTTTTGTTTTATACAAATTTATAAATAAATACATATGATAGGACAAACTACCTTAATTATTTCTGGAATCTCTTTGGGAATAGCACTATTAACTTTAGATAAGCACAATCTAACTCCTGGTTTTGTTGACAAAAACACAGTTTTACTTGACAATTCATCTAACCCACCAATTGGAAATACGGGTGCTCCCGGTGAAGGAACATGTACTGGTTGCCATGCTGGCTCTACCTTACCTGCTAGTGGAGTAGTCACTTTTTCCTTTTCTGGAACCAATAATTTATATGTACCAGGTGTTACCTATGATGTTACTTTAGAGACCAATACGGGAACAAAAAACGGATTTCAAATGACTGCGCTTGATGGAACTAATGCAGCTGCAGGAACTTTTGTAGCAGGAACAGGTTCTTCTACAATTTCTGCAGGCAATAAAAATTACATAAGACAAACATCTTCTGTAGGAGTTTTGTCTTGGGATTTTCAGTGGAATGCACCATCTACAAGTGTTGGTCCTGTTACTTTTTATTATACGCTCAATGTAAGTAATAATAATGGAGGAAATAGTGGAGATCAGATTTATGTTGGAAACACATCTATCTCTGAGGATATCTCAAGTGGAATTACTGAAAGTGATAAGTTGGAATCGCTAATCGAAATGGTAGTTCAAAACGGGGAATTAAAAATTTCATACAATATTCCAGATGCTGCAAGTATTTATTTTTGTTCTCAAGATATCAATGGTAAACAAGTGGATTATCATAATTTCGGAAAAATGACCAATGGAATTCATACTCACAACATTACTTTGGATAGTAAATACCAATCAGGAATTTATCTTTTTACGGTTTTTGTAAACAACAATCCTATTACTAAAAAGATTTATATCGACTAGTTGTTATTGGGCTTTAAATATTTTAGGGGTAAATTTCTTTTACCCCTTTTTTTATTTTGTAACTTTACATTACAAACATAAACTTGATTGTCGTTTTCTAATGAGCAAAAGCATCAATACCAAATATATCAAAAAAAGTAAACCTTCTTTTTCTGTTGATGAAACAGTTGAGAAATTGCTTGAAGGAAATATTGATGCGTTGAGTAGAACAATCACTTTAGTAGAAAGTACAAAGCAAGAAGATCAAGATTTTTCTAACGAAGTTGTAACTAAATGTTTGCCCAATACAGGAAATTCTATTCGTATAGGTATTACTGGAGTGCCGGGAGTTGGAAAAAGCACTTTTATTGAATCTTTTGGAAATTATTTGATTACCATTGGTAAAAAAGTGGCGGTACTTGCTATTGATCCTTCTTCTCAAAAAACAGGAGGTTCAATTTTGGGAGATAAGACAAGAATGGAAACCTTGGTCCAAAATCCAAATGTTTATGTAAGACCTTCGCCAAGCAGAGGTTCTTTGGGAGGCGTAGCAAAAGCCACAAGAGAAAGCATTCTACTTTGCGAAGCAGCAGGTTTTGATGTAATTTTGGTGGAAACAGTAGGTGTAGGTCAGTCTGAAATATCGGTGAGAGGAATGGTAGATTTTTTCTTACTCTTGATGCTTTCTGGCGCTGGAGATGAGTTGCAAGGCATCAAAAGAGGGATTATGGAAATGGCAGATGCAGTGGTGATTACAAAAGCAGATGGCGACAACTTGAAATTGGCAAAAAACGCTATGTTGGAATACAAAAATGCGTTACATCTTTTTCCTGCAAGCGAATCTGAATGGATTCCTCAAGTTGCGCATTGCAGTGCCTATGAAAATTTAAATATCGATAAAGTTTGGGAAATCATTCAGTCTTATGAGAATAAAACAAAGTTGAATGGTTTTTTGGAAAAAAACAGAATTTCACAAGCACAATTTTGGCTTAACGAAAGAATCAACGAACTTTTAATTGCAAAGTTTTATCAAGACAAAGAGGCGCAAAACGATAAACTTCAATTAGAAGAAAAGGTAAAGAAAGGAATCATCAGTCCATTTAATGCCGCTGAGCAATTGGTAAATAAATATTTGAAAAATGAGTGAATTAAAAGATAAATTTCATTTGAAACAAAACATTGATTTGGTCAGTATTTTAGAATCAGAAGATGCTTATACACCATTTGCCAAGCAATGTGCCGCAGAGGTTTTAAAAGAACGCTTTTTGGAAGAAGAAGACCTGAAACATTTAGCAACAGAGATTTGGGAAGAAAACATCAAACAATCCTTAAGAAAATATCTAAAAATGGGAATGCCTCCAAAAAGTTATTTCCTCACCGAAAATGAACTAAAAGCAATCTTCATCAAACATTTTGAAGCATTCAAAGAAAGAAAAGAACTCCTTTCTGTAGATTCTACGAAATATTGGTACGCCTTTTAGTTTGATATTTTTTCCAAAGCAAAAGAAACATCTTATAGAAAATATATGAAGTAAAGAGATATGGCGTAATTGACCGTTCCATTCTAGAACTTAGTAAAGATTTTTACCCAATAAACTTAAAAACAAAAATAAAAGTTGTAATTTCATAGTTGAATAGAACTAAAAAGAATAAAGTTACCTGCCTTCCGTCACCGTTTCTGCCGACAGGAAGAGGCAGGCACTAAAGTTCCGAAGTTTTGGGAGTTCAGTAGCGGTGGAATATTGGTTCGCCTTTTAATCTTTAATTTAATCATGAATATAAAAATGCTCATATTATTTATCATCCTCAATTTTGGAGCACTTGCCATTGGCGCTTTCTTGATGGGTGGAGAAACTACCGGTGAATGGTATAAAGGTGTAAACAAAGCTCCTTGGACACCGCCAGGTTGGGTGTTTGGCGCTGCTTGGTTTACTATTATGGCATTGTTTTCCGTATATATGTGGAAAATGGGAAATACTTTGGACAAAAGTCAACTCACTACATTATATGTAGTTTTCGGAATTCAATGGATTTTGAATGTGATGTGGAATCCCGTTTTTTTCAAATGGCACTTAGTTTTATTAGGTTTGATTGTTATTGCACTACTCACTTTGGTTGTACTTTGGCTGATGATTAAAGGTTTTCAAAATAAAACGTATCTTGGATTTTTGGTAGCGCCTTATTTTATTTGGTTGTGTATTGCTACTTCGCTCAATGCATACATATTATTGAAAAATTGAAGTACGAATGTTATTTCAAAATCCACAATTCTGGATTATCTGTAACTGTTCCCGCTGAGGAGATTTTCCAAATTTCGAAGTGACATTCAGATATTTTCCCATTTAATGCAGGAAGTAATTTTCCTACCTTTTCTTTAGTTTGCAATTTATCTCCTTTGGAAACATACACTTCTTGTAAATTGGCATATACAGTTCTAAAATTTCCGTGACTCACCATTACCACTTTTCCTGCACCAGGAATTGTAAAAACACTACTCACAGTTCCTTCAAACACACATCTTACATCTGCTCCCAATTCTGTTGTGATGTCAATTCCTTTGTTGTTTACTTTGATGCCTACTAAAGATTCGTGAGCATGCTCACCATATTTGCTAGTAATGGCACCTTTGAGAACTGGCCAAGGAAGTTTACCTTTATTGGTCGTGAAAGATTTTGCCAAAGAAGTTGCTTCTGGTGTCATCGAAAAACCTTTATTCTTACTAGCTGCTGCAGCGGCTGCAATTTCTTCCTGAATGGCTTTGTTAATCTTGTCTTGTATTTCCTTCTTCTTTTTTTCCTGAGCAATCAACTCTTGTTGAAGGTTGGATTCGTTTTGCTTCAGTTTGAGCAAGGCTTCTTGTTGTGTTTGCTTGTCTTTTAAGAAATTTGACTTTTCCTCTTCTTGCAATTTTGCTACATTTTCTTTTTCTGCTTTAGCATTCTGTAGCAAAACCAAATTGCTATCCAAAAGCGCTTTCGTTTCTTCAATCTTGGCTACTTGTTTTGTTCTGTAAGTAGCATATTGATCTATATAATTCATTCTTTGAAATGCCTCAGAATAACTTTTGGAAGAAAAAACATAAAACAAATTGAACTCGGTATTTCTATTTTTATATGCGTATTGCAACATTTTTGCATATTCGTCTTTTAGAATTTTGATGTTGTTTTCCAATTGAATTTTTTGCGTTTCAATGTTTGCAATTTCATCTTCTAATTTCCTCATTTGATAATTGATGTTGGAAACCAATTCTTCTCTATACGCAATTTGATGATTGAGAATTGCCAGTTCTGCAATGGTCAATTGCTCAGAATTTCTAGTAAGTTTAATCAGATTTTTAGTGTTCTCAATCTTTTTTTGAAGCGCTTTTTCTTCTTGCTTCAATTTGGCTTTGTCCTGCTTATACTGACCAAAACTTTGAAAACAAAGGGCTAAAAACAATATGATGATTGCAAATTTATTCACCTACTTCTTCGAATTGAAATTGTCCATAACTATCAGGAATATTAAAAGGCATAGAAATAGATTCTAAAACATCTACTTTTGAATAATCCATATCCAACAAAACAGTATCTTTGGGTGTGCTGAGTTTCAACTTAGCAATCATAGGAAAAACATAACCATCTATAGTTTCCCATTTGCTATAATTCACTTCCAGTTCTGTGTTTTGAGACACCAAGTTTATCACCACTCTTTTGCATTTATAATTCATAGGTTCAATCCAACAACGATACAAAAAAGGCTCTTCTTTGATTTTTCCTTTCTTCAATAGTTTCTCGATTTTTCTTGATTTTTCTGAACTTATAAGATAACTATCATCGTCAATTTTTACGATGTAATCTTCCTCTGCATCAAACGCTATGGGTTCTCCAAGAAAAAAATCTTGCAAAAGTTCATAATCAATTTCGGTATTTAATATTTCATTAATCGAAGCGAAATTATCTAGGAAATATTCTTTTTTTAATTTGTTTAGAAACTTCACACTATCGTTGGATACGATGGTTGTAAGCACAGGTAAAGTTGCTTTAGAAAGAGAAATCCAAAGAGCACTGTCCTTCTGAATTCTAATATTGGTTCTTAAACTGTTTTTCTCGTCTTGAAATGTCAGTTCTACACTTCCTTTTGAATTAATGAATTTTGCATTTAATTTTGATTGCATCATCAAATCAATCAGCTCTTCTGATGATTTGTTTTTAAGTTTGATTTCAGTATCATTTGTCTTTTTTACTTTACAACTTGTAATCGAAAAAACAATAAAGAAAATGCTAAATACTATTTTAAATTGATTATTCAATGATGGTCTTTTTTTCAATTTTTTCTAAAATAAGTGGAGAGGCATCTCCTTTTTCGGAAGCCTTAATCCAATACTCTAAAGCTTGTTCTGTTTTACCTAATTTAAACAAAACATCTCCATAATGTTCTAAAACTTCTCCGCTATTACCTCCTCCTTTTTCAATGGCTTTGAACAACCATTTTTCAGCTTCTTCATATTCACCAGAAGCATACAATACCCATCCATAAGTATCCATATAAGTGGGATTATTCGGTTTGAGTTGGTTTACTTTGTAGGCCATCGTTTTGGCTTGTTCCAACTTTTCTTTTCTCAACGAAAGATAATAACTGTAATTATTCAATACATAAACATTATCGGGAGCCATTTCTAGTGCTTGATCATAATAAAAATCTGATTGTTTGAAGTTTTTTGCTGCATTATTAGCATCACCTAAATATTGATAGAATTCTGCTTTCAAAATAGGATTATCTATCACAAAATCTTTCCCTGTTTCGAGAGAAGATATCGCTTTGGCGTAATTTTTTAGTTGAATATTCGCAACTCCATTAAAATAATAAAAAGCACTTTGCGAAGGGAACAATTCCATCGCTTCTTCACTGTATTTGTCCAGTTGTTCAAATTTACTATTGGCAGACAAGACCATCATCATTTGGTAAAACAAATTAAAATTGGAAGGGTCATATTCTGCTGCTTTTATCATCATTTTCAAAGCCTCATCATCTCTATAATCTCTTGCTAAATAATCGGCATAGATGGCATAACCTCCACTTTGCTCAGGATGTGTTTCAATGGTAATGTCCAACAATTCATAAGCCTGAGCTTTCAATTCTTCATTTCTTTCAGAATTGATAAAAAACTCACTCAATATTTCTACTTTTCTTTGTATTTCTACTTTTTTGCTTTTGAAAGCCAATTTAAGTTCTTCATTGGATTTGTCTTTTTGCCCTCTATATTTGTAATATTCATAAAGAGAAACTCTTACATACCCGTTGTCAGGTTCAATTTCGATAATTTTAGAATAGTTTTCAAAAGCCAATTGGTCTTCTCCAATGTTTTCATAAATCTCAGCCAAAATACCATAATATCTAACTTCAAGCGGATTGTAAGCAATCAGTTTGTTGATTTCAGAAACAGCACTATCGAGTTGGTTGAGTTCGAGATAAATCTTGTTTTTGTGCAACACCAATTCCTCCGAAATTCCCATTTGTTGCTCAATTTGATTGTAAATAGGAAGGGATTCTTTCAATTTTCCTTGATACAGATAAACTTCCGCCAAACTAAACAAATAGGAAGGATTGTTAGGATATTTTTCTATCAGTTTTTTGTAAGAAGTAGCTGCTAATTCAAATTGATTTGTTTTTTTATAAGCTTCACAAAGGTTAGATAGATACCATTCGTTTTCAGGACTATATTCTACTGCTTTTTTGGCGTGATAAACCGATTGAGAAGGATCAACAGCACCGTCTAGTAATTCCGACAATTCAAAGTGAGCAACTGCCGTTTCTTCATCAATCGTAAGAATTTGTCTAAAAGTATTGATCGCTGCAAAATTTTCTCCCAACACCTTTTCTGTAGTTCCTCTGATGACCAATTGCTTGATGATTGCATCCTTCTTATCTCCATTTTGTACTGAATTGGCAGTATTTTTCTTGGCTTTACAATTCCACATTGTAAGACCAATCAAAATGATATATAGAAGATTTCTTTTCAAATATTTATTATGCTTTTACTTCGTTGTAGTCTCCAATGCTCAAATCTTTGGGTTGTACTTCATATTTCACATGGTTTCCAATCATTGTGTTTTCACAAAACAAACCATTTACAACAGAATCATTTTGTATGATACTATTTTTGATGACACTATTTTCAATAACGCTGTTTTTTCCAATGGTAACATGCGGTCCAATTACAGCGTTTGTAATTTTTGCTCCAGCCATTATATTACAAGGTGGAATTATGGTGCTATTGGTAATAGTTGCACTATCGTCAATTGTTTTGTTATCTTTTTCAAACTCCAATACTCTTTGATTACTGTAAACAGTAGCGTTTTTGTTTCCGCAATCCAGCCATTCAATTACTTTGCCAGGTTTGAAATTCACGCCTTTGTTCTTCATATTTTCAAGCGCATTGGTCAATTGAAACTCTCCTTTGTCTTTGATATCATTATCAATAAGGTACTGAAGTTCGTTGCAAAGATTGTCTCCATCTTTAAAATAATATATCCCTATAATCGCCAAATCTGAGACAAATGTTTGAGGTTTTTCTACGAAATCTGTAATGTTATTTTTGTCATCCAATTTCACCACACCAAAAGCTCTTGGATCTTCGATTTGATTTACCCAAATAATTCCATCTGCTTCACTGTCTAAAGTAAAATCTGCTTTGAATAATGTATCTGCAAAAGCCACAACAACTTTACCTTTCAAAGATTCTTTGGCACATAAAATAGCGTGTGCAGTTCCTAGCGCCTCTTCTTGATGATAAATGCTTCCTTTAGCACCCAAACTTTCAGCTACATTAATTAAATCTTTTTCTACTGCATCGCCAAAATCACCAATAATAAAAGCAATTTCTTCCACAGATTCGCCACACACTTTTGTAATATCTTCTACCAATCTTTGTACTATTGGTTTTCCAGCAACTGGAATTAAAGGTTTTGGTATCGTTAGTGTATGCGGTCTTAATCTCGACCCTCTTCCAGCCATTGGCACTATAATCCTCATTTCTTAATATTTTAATTTTTTGTTTAAATCTAATAAATCCCAACAAAGAACAAAATTATCTTTATTGGATAATCACTTTATTTTATAAGTTTTCCATACTCAAAGTTGAAAAAAATCTCCTAAAGATTACAAAGATAGTACTCAGAAATCGATTTATTAATGTTTTCTTATTTCTAAGTAATAGAAATTAACTAATTTAGCAGAGTCAAAAAAATGTAGGAAAAAAATAATCATGGAAAATTTAGTAAGAATTTTTACAAAGCAACTCACAGAAGCCATAGAAATTGGTAAAAAAGCAAATTTAAAGCCCAATAACAAAAAAATCGACAATGTTGTGATTACAGGTCTTGGCGGTTCGGGAATTGGGGGTAAAATTGTTTCTCAACTCGTGGCTGATGAATGTCCAGTTCCTATTATAATAAACAATACGTATGATTTACCTTCATTTGTAAATGAAAATACTTTAGTTATTGGAAGTAGTTTTTCAGGAAATACAGAGGAAACGCTTTATGCAATAAAAGAAGCGCAAAACAAAAACGCTGAAATTGCAATGATTACTTCTGGTGGTCAATTTTTGGAAATTGCCAAAAAAGAAGGATACAATCATATCGTTTTGCCTACCGGTGATTCTCCAAGAGCGATGTTAACGTATTCTCTTACACAACAATTTTTTCTTTTGCATCACTACGGATTGTGCAGTTCGAAATTCTTGGAAGCGATTCCAAATGCCATTCAACTTATCGATAGTGAATTAGAAAATATTCAAAATGAAGCAAAAAATATTGCACAAAAACTAAAAGACCGTACCGCAATCATCTATTCTGAAGCAAAGTATGAAGGGGTTGCCATAAGATTCAGACAGCAACTCAACGAAAATGCTAAAGTACTTTGTTGGCATCACGCACTTCCAGAAATGAACCACAATGAATTGGTGGGCTGGGCAGGCGGAAAAAAAGAATACGCTGTAGTAGTTTTCAGAAATGAAGACGATTTTTACAGAACTCAAGTGAGAATGGACATCACCAAAAGTGTAGCAAGTGAAAAAACAGATGTTTTTATCGAAGTCTTTTCAAAAGGAACTTCACGAATCGAAAGGTCATTGTATTTAATTGCTTTGGGAGATTGGGTTTCTGTTTATTTGGCAGAGTTAAACCAAGTAGATCCAGTAGAAGTGACTGTTATTTCTCACTTAAAAGGTAAATTAGCTGAACTGTAATGATTCCTGAAGTCAAATTTATTGATTTAGGGTTGAAAGATTACAAGGAAACTTGGGACTTTCAGACAGAACTGTTTGATGCTAATGTTTCCAAAAAAATTGCCAACCGAAAGCAAGAAGACGAAACCTTGCATTTAGAAACCGAGAATCATTTGATTTTTTGCGAACATCCTCATGTCTATACATTGGGGAAAAGCGGTTCGGAATCCAATTTATTAATCTCAGAAGCCATTTTGAAACAGTTGGATGCTGTGTATTACAAAATAAATAGAGGCGGAGACATTACTTATCACGGACCAGGACAATTGGTGGGCTATCCGATTTTTGATTTAGAAACTTACTTTTATACAGACATTCACAAGTACATGCGAATGCTCGAAGATGCGATTATTCTCACCATAGAAGCATACGGATTAAAAGGAGGAAGAGTAGAAGGCATGACAGGTGTTTGGCTAGATGGTGATACAGATAAAGCAAGAAAAATTTGTGCTATGGGTGTGAAATGCAGTCGATGGGTTACGATGCACGGTTTTGCACTGAATGTTGATACAGATATGCAATATTTCAACAATATTGTTCCCTGTGGAATTGTGGACAAAAAAGTAACTTCACTTTCTGTTGAATTGGGAAGAAAAATTTCAATTGATGAGGTAAAATCTAAATTAAAAACTAACTTAGCACAACTTTTTAATTACAAATACTCAGAATAAATGTCTCAAATTATGAAATTAATAAAATACCTCCCATTTATATTATTGTTGATGTTTACACTCAACAGTTGTCATACAGATGAAGGAAAAGAAGTAGTTGGGTTTTTTGTAGGTTTTGTAGTCTTTTTGATAGGCACAATAATTACTGGAATTCCCGCAATTATACTATCTGCCGTAAGTATCAGTTCTAAAAATAGTACGGTTCCTATTTTAGCTATTGTGTTTACGGTTGGATATTTTTTATTCTTTATTGCCCAAATTTCTATTTTTACTGATACGCCCGCTGATTTAGAATCTGCTGCAATGATATTTCCTGCTATTTCTGGAATTATCATAGCAATGTGTATTATTTTTATCGTAATAGGATTCAATAAAAGAAAAAATGGATTTCCTTCAAAAAAAGATGATACTCAAACAGCATTAGACGAAATCTTAAGTGAAGAAGACGAGAATGATTTGTTAAAATAAGGTCAAAAAAATTGAAAAAAGACATCAAAATACCCAAAGTTGAAGGGATTGGAATAGCGATTACAAAAGAATTCGATCAAGGTGAGGAAGTGCATTATGCTTATTTGGTGAATTTTAATAATGTAACTTTAAAGAATGTTTTGATTTGCTCTAAAGGTTATGGAACTAAAGACGAAAAACAAATTAAAACGACCACTTTTAGACACTATTTTGAGGAAATTCCTCCACAAAGTTATCAAATGATAGAACTTATTGCTGACGAAGTTTTGGGCATCAATAATGAGTTTTTCATTACCTATTATATAGACAAATTGATTTACGATAAAAAATATGTTTTCTTACCAGAAGCGGTTCTTGAAACAAATTTTATTGAAATCAAAATCCTCGAAAAAGAAGGTGTTTTGATTAAATAATTGTTTCCCACTTTGTTTTTCCATCTCCCATCAATCGAAGCACTTCGTTATTCGAAACTCTTCGTTATTCGAAACTTCAGTGAAGAAGTATAGTGAAGAAATAATAGCGTAGATTGAAAAGTCTTTTTAACCGCAAAGAACGCAAAGGTTATTCGCAAAGGACGCACTTGTATAGACCAAAGCGTCTATAAAGTTTTTAACTTACCGTAAATCCCAAACCTTGTACGTTGTACATAAGACATTGGACAACAAATAAACCATCAAACATCATACATCAACCATCAAACGACATTGGACAATAAAAAAAGTCAACCATCTTGTGTCAAAAAAACAATAAAAATTACTAAACTGAAAAATCATACACGTTTTTACAGTAAAATTTTCTTTCTTTGCAAAAACTTTTTAATTAAAAGTTGATTGAATAAACCAAAAAGTATGGCTGAAAATCTAGTTATTGTTGAGTCGCCTGCCAAGGCAAAAACCATTGAAGGTTATCTAGGAAAAGGATTTGTTGTAAAAAGCAGTTACGGACACGTTAGAGATTTACCTAAAAAAGGTATCAACATTGATATCGAAAATAATTTTTTACCCAATTATGAAGTAACTGTCGATAAAAAAAAGGTAGTAAAAGAACTTCAAGAATTAAGTAAGAAAGCCAAAATGGTTTGGTTAGCAACGGATGAGGATCGTGAGGGAGAAGCCATTTCTTGGCATTTGATGGAGGCATTAAAACTAGACGACAAAAAAACGAAAAGAATTACTTTTAACGAAATTACAAAATCGGCTGTAAGTCACGCAATCGAAAATCCAAGAGCATTGGATGTAAACCTTGTAAATGCACAACAAGCTAGAAGAATATTAGATAGAATCGTAGGTTTTGAACTGTCTCCTGTATTATGGAAAAAAATTAAACCATCTCTTTCTGCTGGTCGTGTTCAGTCTGTAACGGTAAGGCTTATTGTAGAACGAGAAAAAGAAATTGAAAACTTCAACTCTACGAGTTCTTTCAAAGTGTATGGACATTTCAACATCAACGGATCTTCTTTCAGAGCAGAATTAAGCAAAAGTTTTTCTAAAGAAAGTGAAGCGCAAGCGTTTATTGAAAGTTGTGTAAATGCAAATTTCAAAGTCGAAAACTTAGAAAAAAAACCTGCCAAAAGAACCCCTGCAATGCCTTTTACTACTTCTACACTTCAACAAGAAGCAAGTAGAAAATTAGGGTATAATGTTTCTAGAACAATGTCTGTTGCTCAGAAACTCTATGAAAGTGGAAAGATTACTTATATGAGAACGGATTCTGTAAACCTTTCTGATTTTGCTATGGCGAATGCCAAAGAAGCAATTATCCGAATGTTTGGTGGTGAATATTGTAATCCAAGAAAATACAAAAACAAAAATTCCAACGCTCAAGAAGCGCACGAAGCAATTAGACCAACTGAATTTTCAGTTCAGTCTGCTGGAGGTTCTTATGAAGAAGAAAAACTATATGATTTGATTTGGAAAAGAACCATTGCTTCTCAAATGAGCGATGCCGAATTAGAAAGAACCAAAGTTACAATTGATGCCAATGGTGTAAAAGAATCTTTTATTGCATCTGGAGAAATCATCAAGTTTGACGGATTTTTGAAAGTATATTTAGAAGGTACGGATGATGAAGATCAAGACAATGAAGATGGTTTGTTGCCAGCAATGAAAAAAGGCGATGCTTTACTTTCAGAAAACATTACAGCTGCGCAAAGATTTTCTAGACCACCAGCAAGATATACTGAGGCATCTTTAGTAAAACAACTTGAAGAATTGGGAATAGGAAGACCTTCTACTTATGCGCCTACTATTTCTACAGTTCAGAAAAGAGGTTATGTAGAAAAAAGAGAAATTGAAGCCAAACAAAGAGACGTTACCTACATCGAATTGAAAGATGGTAAAATTAGCAAACAAGTAAGACAAGAAAACTTCGGAGCAGATAAAAACAAGATGATGCCTACTGATATGGGTATTGTAGTTACTGATTTCTTAGTAGAACATTTCGGGAAAATTTTGGATTACAATTTTACTGCTTCTGTAGAAAAAGAATTTGATGATATCGCCAAAGGAATGTTGGAGTGGACGCAAATGTTGAAGAAATTCTACACGCCATTTCACTTGAATATTGAAGATACTTTAGAAAATTCTGAAAGAGCCTCTGGAGAAAGAGCTTTGGGGAACGACCCGAAAACTGGCAGACCGATAATAGCAAGAATTGGAAGATTTGGTCCTATGGTACAAATCGGGAATCAAGAAGATGAAGAAAAACCTGTTTTTGCTTCACTAAAAACTACACAAAGTATCAATTCTATCACACTGGAAGAAGCTTTAGACTTGTTTAAATTACCTAAAAATTTAGGAACTTACGAAGGGAAACCTGTTTCTGCAAATGCAGGAAGATTTGGTCCTTACATAAAGTTTGGAAGTTCGTTTGTTTCTTTACCCAAAGGTGAAGATCCACTAGATGCGACATTAGAATTGGCTATCGAATTGATCGAAGCCAAAAAAATTGATGACGCCAACAAGTTTATCGCAGAGTTTCCTCACGAAAAAGAAGTGATTCAAGTTTTGAATGGAAGATATGGTCCTTACATCAAAGTAGGTAAGAAAAACTATAAAATCCCAAAAGACAGAGAAGCTGCTGAGTTAACAAAAGAAGATTGTCTTTTCATTATGGAAAACCAACCTGAGAAAGGAGCAAGAAGAGGTGCAGCAAAACCAAAAGCAGCTCCAAAGAAAAAAGCAACAGCAAAAACTAAGAAAAAGTAGGGCTTTTTTTAAATAGAGTTGAAATAGGATAATTCTTAAATAGAAAAGACACCGCCCGAATCCCTCGTGACGATGCCCTTCTAACGGTATCTTTATAGTCTATCTATTACTGTAGTTTGAAACTGATTGGTAATACAAATCTTACTCTTACAAGTTGATTTCTTTGTTTACCAGGTTTCCAATTCGGCATACTTTTAATTACTCTTGAAGCTTCTGCATCTAAGTTTTTCTCAACACCTTTCATTATCTCTACATTCGAAATTGAGCCATCTTTTTCAACTACAAAACTTACATATACTTTTCCTTCTTTTCCTAAATTTTTACTTTGAGATGGATATTTTACATTTTTACTCAAAAATTTATACATCTCTTTTTCTCCTCCTGGAAATTCAGGCATATCTTCAACTACTGTAAATTCTGTGTCCAAAGTTGTAGTTGTGACTGGTACAGAAATGATAGGTGTAGGTAATGGAGGAGCTACTATAACTGGGTCTGTAGGGAAAGTTGGGTCAATAGGATCAACGGGGTCGATAGGTTCTATAGGCGTAGGATCAATCTTTTCTGTAACATCAATAATTTCTTTATTTACATCTTCTTGAATTTTTTGAGGCTGAGGTTTTAAAATTTCTACAGGTTGTACATCTATATAATCGTCTTTCATTGCAACATCTTTTTTCTCTGAAGCAATATCTTCAGAAACTAATGTAAATGCTGTATATTCAAATGACATTAAAGCAAGTGAAGTGGCACACACCAATCCTATGATTAAAAAAGAAGAACGTTTGCTTTCTAATTCTGCTGTTTTTGATTTTTTCGTTTCCATAATTGTATTTTTTTAATGAGTTTATATATGTAAATATACGGCAATGAAATTCAATAAGTTGCAATCCAAAATGGGCTTTGTGGGAAAAGGATACTTTTGATTAGGAAACGGTTTTTTATACTAATTTATCGGTAATAGTAATTTTTGAAGTTTTTCCACCAAATGAGTTTATATGTTGCTTTTTTAATGATTTTATCTGCTCTTTTCTATCTTTTGAATTAACTTCGCAATCTAAAGTAAAATGAATGAAAAATAAGAGTGTTTGGGATACATTTGTTTCTACCAAAACAATGGCGTTTCTTTTTGTGGTTTTCTTCTTAGCCATTGCTACTGCTACTTTCATTGAGCATTATTACGACACTATTACTTCCAAAAAAATGGTGTATCATGCGTGGTGGTTTAAAGCAGTGATGATTTTACTTTGTATCAATTTTATAGGAAATATCAAAAGGTATGGTCTTTTAAGAAAAGAAAAGTGGTCTATTTTATTGATTCATATTGGAATGATACTCACGCTTGTCGGAGCAGGCATAACGCATTACTTTGGTTTTGAAGGCATCATAAGAGTAAAAGAAGGAGACATTACTAATACAATGTGGAGTGCAGAACCTTATTTGGAATTTATGGTGATAGATGAAAAATCAGGACAATCTTACAGACATCCACATTTGTTGGAAGCCTCTGAACACCTCAACAATAATTTCACCATAAATGTAGATCCATTTAAAAAAGGAAATATCAAAATCGAATATGTAAATTACGTTTCTAAAGTTATTGCAGGACCTCCAAAAGATAGTTCTGCTAAAGGATATAATCATATTGAAGTAGTTTTTGAAAATATGAAATCCGAATTTATTCCCGAAGGAGGATATATGGAAAAAGCAGGTGAAATCATCACTTACAACAATCCTCAGCCTGATGCGGTAAATATTACTGGAATAAATGAAGATTTAAAAATAGAATTTCCAGATTCTTTGATGCGATTGAGTATGGAAACGCAAATTTACGATACACTTTCAGGAGAAGCCATTCCTCTGGCAAAAAGACATTTACATATTTACAAAAATTTAAGTTTGGTTTATAAAGGTTTCCGTTATAAAATGGAAAGACCACTTGTAAAAGACGATAAAGGAGAAAACCTTCTGACTGTAAAAGTTACGCATAACGGAGAAACAAAAGAAGTTGGATTATGGGGAGGAGAAAAAATGATACCTCCTTACGAACCTTTTGAAGTGGGTGGTGAAACTATTTTTATGAGATTTGGTAGCGTTGAAATGAAATTGCCTTTTAGTTTGCAGTTGGATGATTTTGTTTTAGAGACTTACCCTGGTACGGATAAACATTCTGGATACAAAAGTATTGTTACGGTATATAAAAGCGGCACCAATCCAATGAATGATCTAGGAATGAAAGATTCTATTTTTATGAATAATGTTTTGGATTATGAAGGTTATAGAGTATTTCAAAGTTCTTATGATACTGCTGATGGTGTGGAATATTCTGTTTTTTCTGTAAATAATGATTATTGGGGAACTTTGGTTACTTATATTGCTTATGTAATGCTTTCTGTTGGGTTTATTGTGACTATGTTTAACAAAAACTCAAGGTTTTCAGAATTACTTAAAAGATTGATTAAGTTAAACAAAAAAGAAAGAAATATTAGTGCTATTATAGCGCTCTTAATCTCATTTTCTAGTTTTTCTCAAGAGAGTAATTACACTCCTGTTTCACAAGAACATTGTGATATGTTTAACGAATTGTTAGTTCTATCATATACAGAAAGAATACAGCCTTGTAATTCTTTAGCATTTGACTTGATAAGAAAACTAACTAGAAAAGACAGTTGGTATCTAGAAGCAGAAAACATTACACTTTCTCCAGAGCAGTTTCTTTTGGACATGTTTGTAGATCCAGGGTTTTGGGCAAGACAAAAAGTTATCAAGTTTGATAGTCGAACTGGAGTTGGAAAAGAGATAGGTGTTGAAGGAAACTACCTTGCTTTTGCGGACATAATGTCTATTGAAGGTGAAAATGGGCAAGAGTTTGTTAAATCCAAAATTTTTCAAAAAACAGGGGAAAATGGAGAGGAAATCTTTTTCACCTTCGATAGTTTAGTGCAGTGGGCAGAAAAAAAGCCAATGGGTGAACGCAATACTTTCGATAAAGAAATTATCAAATTAGACGAAAAAGTGGTTATTTTTTGGCAAATGACTCAAGGTCAATTATTGCGAATCATACCTAGAAAATTTGACGGAAAAGAGGTTTGGATGAGTTGGCTTGATCCCCAGGCCGAAATTGATTTAACAGATGGTCAATTAGGAGAAGATGTAAAGTTTACTGCTTCAATTTTAATAAGAACCTATTTGAATAGTTTGATTAAAGCTAAACAAACAGGAGATTACTCTGAAGCAGATATGGTTTTGTCTAAAATTATGGAATACCAAAGAGCCTATTTTGGAGAAGACTCTCATTTGCCTTCCGAGTTGAAGGTTAAACTGGAAATAGCTTATAATCAATGGAATGTTTTTAACCATTTAAAATATGTTTACTTTTTACTAGGTTTGATTCTATTGCCTCTGACTTTAATAAAAAGTTTATCAGAAGTCAAGAAAAAAGGTCTTGATTTTTGGATAAGTATATTTATTGGAATATTTATAGTTAGTTTTTTGGTTCATATGGCTAACCTAGGGTTAAGATGGTACATTATAGGACATGCTCCTTGGAGTGACGGCTATGAAGCTTTGACTTTTATAGCATGGGCTTGTATTCTTGCAGGAATATTATTTATTCGATTATCACCTATAGTTACAGGAGCCACTGCACTTTTGGCATTCTTCATATTATTGACTGCCGGGCACAATCAATACGACCCTCAGATGTCTGATTTAGAGCCTGTTCTGAAATCATATTGGTTAGTGATTCATGTGGCTTGTCTTACGGTAAGTTATGGTTTCTTTGGATTAGGATTTATTTTGAGTTTGATCAATATGAATATTTTTGCTATTAGAAATGTTAATTCATATAAAACTAGTGAGAAAACAATAATTGTCCTTACGTATGTAAATGAAATGACATTAACAATAGGATTAGTTTTGGCAACTATTGGAACCTTTTTGGGAGGGGTTTGGGCAAATGAAAGTTGGGGAAGATATTGGGGTTGGGATGCCAAAGAAACTTGGGCATTGGTAATTGTGTTGGTTTACGCATTTATCTTGCACATGAGATTTGTGCCTGGTTTAAGAGGGAATTATGCGCTCAATTTAGCCTCTGGATTAGGATTTTCGAGTGTGTTATTTACATTTATAGGAGTCAATTATTACCTTACCAAAGGACTTCACAGTTATGCAAGAGGAGATGCGCCAGCTTTTCCTATTTGGGTTTGGATAATTATAGTAGTCATTCTGGGACTCTTTACTTTTGCAGGAATTAAAGAACGAAAGAACAAACAATTATTAAAATAAAAAACAATCAATTATGAGTTTAGATGCTGTTTCACAAGGAGATGTATCTTTCAAAATAGATGAAAGAGGCATTGCTACCATTACATTTTTTCATCCGTTGAGCAATTCTTTACCTGGAAAAGTTTTGGCAAAATTGGCTCAAACCATTACCGAAATGGGGCAAAATGATGAAGTAAAAGTGATTATACTAAAATCTGAAGGTGATAAAGCATTTTGTGCAGGAGCGAGTTTTGACGAATTGATTGCTATTGAAGATTTGGAAGTGGGTAAAATATTTTTCTCAGGATTTGCCAACGTAATTAATGCTGCTAGAAAATGTCCTAAATTAATTATTGGAAGAGTTCAAGGAAAAGCTGTAGGCGGAGGTGTAGGAATGGCAAGTGCTGTAGATTTTTGTTATGCAACCAAAACAGCTTCTGTGAAATTAAGTGAATTGGCGGTTGGTATTGGACCTTTCGTAGTAGGACCAGCAGTAGAGCGTAAAGTAGGAACTTCTGCCATGAGCATGATGGCAATTAATGCCACAGAATGGTACGATGCAGAATGGGCTAGAGAAAAAGGTTTGTATGCCGAAACATACGAAACCATAGAAGCAATGGATAATGCAATTGAGGAATTAGCTGAAAAATTATCTAATTCTAATCCTGAAGCGATGTCGATGTTGAAAGGTATTTTCTGGCAAGGAACAGAACATTGGGATGATTTATTGAGTGAAAGAGCTGCAATGAGTGGTAAACTCGTATTATCTGACTTTACAAAGAATGCAATAAATAAATTCAAAAAAAAGTAATTTATCCTTATATTTGATTTCTAATAATTAAACTCAAAAAACCATGAAAAAAACAAACTTATTTACCATTGCACTTTCTGTATTTATTTTAGCATCATGTGCTACTTCTTCTGATGTAGTTGATGGAGGTTTATTCCAAAAGAGAAAATACAATAAAGGATTCCATATTCATAAAACCTCTAAGGTCGCTACACCTAAAACGGTAGAAAATGAAGTTGAAATGGCAAATGTTTTTATTGAAGATAAAGTTTCGAATGAAAATAATTCTAAAAAAGAAACTACTTCAACAGTAATCGAAAAAGTTCATAAATCTAATGTAGAAGAGGTAGTTTATGTAAACGAAAATAATATTTCTGAAACAAACATTAAAAACAATGAAGTTGAGTTGGCTGAAAGTAAAAAAGTTGAAAATGAAGAGAATCAAAATTTCAAAACTAATTTCAGAACAACATCATTGAGAAAAAAATCTATTTTTTCTGACAGAATAACTTCTACTTCTTTCGATAAGAGTGAAACATCTCAAATAATGGCTGATACTATATTATTAGTAATCATTGCTATCTTTATTCCTTTTTTAGCAGTTGGATTATATGAAGGAATTACCACAAGATTTTGGATAAGTCTTTTGCTTACTATACTTTTATTTTTTCCAGGATTAATCTATGCAATACTAGTTGTAACAGGAACTATTTAGAATACTTACAAAATTATTAAATGCCTTTGAAATCAAAAATTCAAAGGCATTTTTTGTTTTCAATTGAGTCGCTTTACACTAATATTATTCTTAATTTTTGTTTGGTTTAAGATTTCATCTCAAACCAAAATTGAACTCGCGAATCATTGGGCGCCTTATCATTTGCAGAATGTTTGCAAAAAAGGATACAACAGTCTTGAGGGTAAAAGTGATGAAATAACAAGATTTGATTTTGATGGAGACTGGAACGCTTTAAACAATTGGAAAAATTTAGAAACTTACGATATCCAATCTGTGGTCTATTTCGATGTAAAAGAAACAGAAAACGCCTACTTCATCATGTATGCTTTTTTTCATCCAAGAGATTGGACAAGATTTCGTTTCTTTGGATTGGGGCAACATGAAAATGATTTGGAAGGAGTCTTTTTGTGGATAGCAAAATCTGAAAGCATGAAATGGGGAAATCTAAAAAGTGTTTTTACTATCTTTCACAATGATATTTTGGTTTATTTACCAGAAAACTCAAATCTACAACTTAAAAAATCATATAAAGCCAGAAAAAAAAGATTTACTTTATACAAAGAAAGACATCTTTTCACCATCCAACAAGCAAAAGGGCATGGCGTGAAACTTTTTGGTGATATGAAATTAAGAAAAGACAAAATCTGGTATGTTCCTATGGAACATGAAGATTCACTTATAAAAACTATTGGAGGAACCATAAAAACGTTTGAATTAATCGACATCATGAGTGAAGGAGAATTGTGGAGTCAAAAAGATAATTTGCTGTTTTTTGAAGTAGACCAAACCATAAAAGGTGATAACGGAAAAGGCGCAAACCCTCCTTGGTTATGGAAAGATTGGAACAATGGGAAAGAACTAACTTCAGGAACTTTATTTAATAATCCCGAGCGATTTGTGGAGGTATATTTTGAAAAAAGTAATTTCTTAGATAATAAAAAAC
Source organism: Flavobacteriales bacterium (assembly GCA_018401455.1). Taxonomy (GTDB): domain Bacteria; phylum Bacteroidota; class Bacteroidia; order Flavobacteriales_D; family Parvicellaceae; genus Parvicella. The sequence continues at coordinate 35,670 of JAGYKU010000011.1, read as the reverse complement.
AACCATAACTCTCAAATAAGTACTCCTAAAATGGTTTTTTAAGTACATTCGCAAACTTTAAGTGTTGTGGTATATTCTGCAATATAATTTTTTGAATTATGGGTGTCGAAATTACCAAAAGAAAATAAATTTTTAGATCTTTCAGATTATGGAAGACCTGTTGCAATAATTATTGCAAAATCTCTAAAAAATACACGTTTCACTCCAGTGGATGTCACCATAGGCTTTGTGATATCTGGGTTATTGGCGATTTTTTGCATTCTCCAAGGATATTTCGGTTTTGCGGCTTTCTTTTTGATACTAAAGTCTATTTTGGATGCTGCAGATGGAGAGTTGGCTCGATTAAATGAACAACCTTCTTATGTAGGCAGATATCTGGATTCTGTTTCGGATATCCTACTCAATGCATTGTTTTTTATATCGATTTGGTATATTTCTCAAACCTCGATTTGGATTTGTATTTTGGCTTTTTTGGGGCTGCAATTACAAGGCACACTTTACAATTATTATTATGTCATTCTCCGAAATCATTTTGATGGAGATACCACAAGTAGAGTGTTTGAAGACACAACACCAGTAGCATTAGGAAACGAAAATCAAAAATACGTAAACGTTTTGTTTGCACTCTATAAATTGCTCTACGGAGTATTTGATAGTGTTATCTACAAATTAGATATAAATGCCAATAAAGGAAAAATATTGCCCAATTGGTTGATGACATTAGTCTCTACTTTTGGATTGGGGTTTCAACTGCTTGTAATCGCTTTTATGCTGGTTTTAAATCTTGAAAACTATATTTTTCATTTCTTTCTAATTTACTCCTTGATGATTTTTGTTTTTATAGGCATAAGAAAAATCTTTTTTCATAGATAAATTATTTATCAGCATTAAATTGAGGTTTCGATTTGCTCTAGTTTCCTTTATTAATGTGTAAATTTGGAATTATAAAATAAAATACAATGAACAATTTCGAATTCAAGAATCCGACAAAAATACTGTTTGGCAAAGGTCAGATAGAAAACATAAAAAATGAAATTCCAAAAGGAGCGCATATACTCATGCTTTATGGTGGTGGAAGTATAAAGCAAAACGGAATTTATGATAATGTTAAAATTGCTTTAGCCGATTTCAAAGTGGAAGAATTTGGAGGTATTCCTGCCAATCCTGAATATGATGTTTTGATGAATGCTTTGAAAATCATTAAAGAAAAGAAAATTACTTTTTTACTTGCCGTGGGTGGCGGTTCAGTGATTGATGGAACAAAATTCTTGTCATCTGCTGCATTATACAAAGGAGAAGATCCATGGGAAATTCTATCTAAACCTATCAGAACAGAAGTTGGAATGCCTTTCGGAACAGTACTCACATTGCCTGCTACAGGTTCGGAAATGAACTCTGGCGCTGTGATTACGAGAGCTTCATTAAAGCAAAAATTAGGAATGGGCGGCCCTGGATTGTTTCCTCAGTTCTCTATTCTAGATCCTACTGTTGTTCAGTCTATTCCCAAAAGACAATTGGCAAATGGAATTACAGATGCATTTACACATGTTTTAGAACAATATTTAACCTATCCAATTGACGCAGCTTTGCAAGACAGATTTTCCGAAAGCATCATGCAAACCTTAATCGAAGTTGCGCCAAAAGTAATTGCCAATCCTTCAGATTACAAAGCGGCATCCAACTTTATGTGGTGCTGCACAATGGCGCTGAATGGTTTGATACAAAAAGGTGTTCCAACAGATTGGGCGATTCATGCTATTGGTCATGAATTAACTGCTTTGTATGGTATAGATCACGCAAGAACTTTGGCGATAATTGCTCCTAGTCATTATATGAAGAATTTTGAAGACAAAAAAGAGAAATTGGCTCAATTAGGACAAAGAGTTTTTGGAATTCATTCTGAAACAACGGACGAAATCGCAAAGAAAACCATCGTTGCTTTAGAGGGTTTCTTTCACTCCTTAGATATCAAAACAAAATTAAGCGAATACACTGAAGACTATAAAGGAACTGCCGAAATTATAGAAAAACTTTTGTAGAAAGAGGTTGGAAAGGTTTGGGCGAAAACAAAAAGTAACGCCAGAAATGGTTAGAGAAATTGTGAAATGTCTTATTGAATCATAGTTTTCTAACAAAATCTTGCAATAATTTCGCTAAATTGTCAAATTCATTCAAGGGTAAAGTTTCTGCTTTGTCATAAATATCATGATAATAAGAAACTCCGCCCATCGTATAAATAAAGAAACTTGGAACGCCCGCTTCACTGAAGAAGTAATGGTCGCTGTTGGCCGCTTTGCCTCTTACTTTTATTTTTTTCAAGTAATTGTTTTTCGAGTTGATTGTGGTCAATTTTTTAAATTGCTTTTCATACACCGCACCATTCACAACCGTAATGCCTTCTTCTCCTGTTCCCAAAATATCGAGGTTGACTAAAAACTTAATGTCAGAAAGCGGGAAAAGTGGATTTTTCACATAATGTTTAGAGCCTAGAATTCCTACCTCTTCGGCACTAAAAGACATAAATACGAGATTGCAAGGAGGCATGTTTTCGGAGTAATATTTTGCCAAATACAAAAGCATCGCTGTTCCACTTGCATTGTCGTTGGCTCCAGGAAAATAAGCTTCGTTTCCCATTCTCCCCAAATGATCGTAATGCGCTGTGATAACAATCGTTTTTTTCTTACATTTCCCTTCAATTTTTCCAATTACATTATTGGTAGTGAGGTTTTCTTTATATTCATTTGTGACCTTGATGTCTATTTTGGAATTGCTAGTAATTTTAAAAGCAAAAAGGGAATCTCGGATTTCAAAAATGGGAAATTCAGTAGCAGTTTTACCAACCGTCCAAGTAAATTTTGAGTTGGTAAGCCAAATAACTGGAGCCAATTGAGATCCCTTGTATTTCCACATTCGGTACATTTCGTTGGTATCAATGTCTTTTGTTTCAGGCGCTTTGATAATTAGAATTTTGTTAGATCTATCTGTAGGACCAAATTCGAATTCAAAGAAATCTTTATCCGAATCGATAACAAAAGGAGTAAAAGAACCGTTGGCACTTCCCGAAATGGCATCGATGATAAAGTCAGAACCGATGTTTAGTTTTTGATTATCAATAGAAATCAGCACGTCATTTGGAAAAGTATTTACAGAAATATTAAAAGGTTGGAAGTAATCCTCTTGAATGGGTTTTAAACCGTATTCAACAAATTTTTCTTTGATGTAATTGGCGGCTTTTAGATGTCCATCATTTACATAGCCTCTTCCATGATATTTTTCGCCACACAATTCTTTGGTTACTGTAAGCCCAAATTCTTGTTGCCCAAATACAACTCCCAAAAAAGGAAAAATAAAGGCAATCGAACAGAGGAGTTTTTGTATCATTTTATTATTTATAATTTATTGACAGATACAAAAGTCGTGTTTTTAATTAGAATATTGAGGTAAAATGATTTAGAAAGTATTAATTCTGTCTAAAAATTGTGTCATTTTTCTTCTAGCTACAGGCACCATTTTCCCGTTTTGAAGTACGGCAACATTACCTTCTTTTCTAGAAAATTCTTTGAGGTGGTGTTCGATATTCACGATATAAGATTTATGAGTTCTGTAGAAAATATTTGCATTCAAATTATCTTCATATACTTTGATGTTTTTACTGCTCAAGTGTCTGCTTCCATTCGCTAAATATATCATCGTGTAATTGTCGCTCGCTTCGAGGTGCGTAATTTCTTCGTTTTTGAGAATGATATATCCATCTCTTGTAGGTACGCTGATTCTATCATTTTCTCTGTCTGCTTCTCTTTTTATATTGAGTGCTTCCATATCTTCGATAGTGTGAATGCGCAACAATTTTTCAACTGCTTTTTGCAAATCATCAATACTGATGGGTTTTTCCAAATAATCAATGGCATCTGCTTTGAAAGCTTTGAGCGCATATTCGTTATAGGCAGTTGTAAAAATTACAGAAAAATCTCTGTTTTCAAAATGTTTCAAAAGTTCAAACCCATCTTCATTAGGCATAGCGATATCCAAAAAAACCACTTCTGGATCTTCTTTTTCGATAAGCGTTCTTGCTTCAGCAACAGAACTTGCCATTCCTACTACTTTCAATTCAGGACAAAATTCATCTACCAAGATTTTTAAATTTTCTCTTGCGTTGTTTTCGTCATCTACGATTATCGTTTTAAGTGCCATAATTCAAAGTTTAAAGATTTATCCAAATGTATTCACTTTTCATTAAAAATAATTTACCATTGAGCAGTTGGTAGGATTTGTTGAGTGGTTGGATTTTTATTATACAAGGTCTGATGTACAACTTACAATGTTTGGAAATTACGGTTAGTTAAAAACTTTGCGGTTAAAAAAGACTTTTGTTGTACAAGGTTTTTTCGAAAAGAAATGGTTAAAATAAAAAAGGGAATTCACTTATTTTTTCAAAATCATTAATTTTATTCTAATTTTACGTTTTCAAATTAATAGAAAATAGATTTCGTGAAAATTCGCTTTGAAAGTGTGGTTCCCAATCCTATGAAAAATGAAACTTTTTCTAGTGAAAGTGTGTGGGGAAATATTTGCGAAGTAGATAGCCAGTACAGTTATTTCCTGAAGTCTGGAAGCGGTAAAGGAAAAAGTACTTTTGCAGCTTATATTATGGGATTGAGACATGATTATACAGGATTAGTAACCATCAACGATAAGAATCAAAAAGATATTTCTTTGGATGAATGGGCATTGTTAAGACAAAATAAAATTGCTTTTTTAGCACAAGATATGCGCTTGTTTCCTAACCTCAACGTGATGGAAAATTTACAAATCAAAAACACTTTGACCCATTTCAAAACGGAGCAAGAAATCACAAATATGCTGGAAACGCTTGAAATGGATCACAAAAAATCTCAAATGGCAGGAACGCTTTCATTGGGTCAACAACAGAGAATTGCTTTGATAAGATCTTTGTTACAACCGTTTGAATTGTTACTCATGGACGAGCCATTTAGTCATATTGATGAACTCAATATCAAAAAAGCATTGAGTTTGATTTTGGACGCTTGCGAAGTACAAAAAGCAGGATATGTAATGACTTCTTTGGGTCATGAATTTGGTATTGAAAACAACAAAACCATTTTCCTATGATTGACAGAGCCATCAAAAGAACGCAAAAACCATTGATACTTTTTTTAAGTATGGCTGGCGCAGTGATTGGCTTGTCTTTGCTAATGATTGTTACGCAAGTGTATATCAATCTTAACATTGCTAAAAACCAAGATTCTGGAGCCATCAACGAACAGTTTTTGGTTTTGAAGAAGAAAATAGGCACAATGAATACTTTGGGCATGAGTTCAAGTTCATTCAGTCAAGAAGAACTGGACGAAATTTTGGCTCAACCTTTTGTGAAAGATTATGCTCCTTTTACTACAGGTAGAAATTTTGAAGTGTTTGTGGAATTGTCTTTAGACAATGGTCAATCTGGAAATTCATTAGGTTTTATAGAGTCCGTTCCTGATAAATTTATTGACGTAAAAGCAGAAAATTGGAGTTGGAATGAATCTTCAGAATTTATTCCCATTATCATGCCTACAAGTTTTTTGGATATGTATAATTTTGGTTTGGCAGAAAGCATCAATGCGCCCAAAATATCTAAGGATATGGCGAGTATTTTGGCATTAAAAATTAGAATTTCTGGAAATAACAAACAACACGTTTATACAGGACGAATTACCGCTTTTAGTGATAGAATCAACTCTGCTTTGGTGCCTTATTCTTTTATCACGTATGCCAACGAAGTTTATGGGTCTGGATCTGACCAAGAGCCTTCTAAGATAATTATTGCTACCAACAACAATAAAGACCCAAGAATAGCCAAATTTTTGGAAGAAAATCATTTAGAGACAAACACAGAACAATTAAGAGGAACAATTATAGAAAAATTGATTCAACCCATCTTGACATTTACAGGTTTGTTGTGCGTGATTATCATCGTGATGACGATTTTAATCTTTATGTTGTATGGCGAAGTTTTGATTATAAAATCCAAATATGACATTCACGTTTTGTCGCTTTTAGGCTTTAGATGGAAAACCATTTCGAAAGTTTTTAATTTGTTTTTTATAAAAATATACTCAATAATTACGGTCATTTCGCTTGTCATCTTTTTTATCACAAAGTTTTTTGTGGACGGCATCATCAAAGAGAGCTTGGTAATAGATTCACTTCCATTGATTTCATGGCAAACCATTTTAGCAATGATTCTATTTCTATGTTTATTTATTTCCATCAATATTTTCAATACCCGAAAACAAATCAAGCAAATTGCTGGTGGGAATGGGTAGGTATTGATTCCTCAATGTTCAATAACAATCTGATAAGATTCTAATAGGGAACACTCTTTAATGTGAACAAAACAAAATCTTAATTACTAAAAATTATATAATTTTATACATCGAAATTTTATACTTCTATGCAAAAGACAATCTTTTATTGTTTATTTTATCTGTTTTTTTATGTTGGTGTTTACCATACTCAAGTAATTCCTCTTCAAAATAATGGTCATACAAAAATGATCTCTAGCCTTGAGTTTTGGGAAGACGAAAAATGGTTTGCAACTGGTGGAACAGACAATTTGATTAAAATTTGGGATTTCAGAACATTGAAAGAAATCAATACTTTTGAAGGGCATAAATATTCTATAAATGCACTTGCCGTTTTTGAATCAGAGGGCAAAAAATATATTATTTCTGGAGGAATCAGTGAGTTAAAAGTTTGGGATGTTGCCACAGGTAAACTTTACAAAAATATTTATAACAATGATCAAGTTGTTTCAATCGTATATAACAAAGCGCAAAACAAAATATTTTATGCTACAAAACAAAATGTTTATGAGTTGGGGTTAAAGTATTTTCAACCTAAGTATTTGTTCAATATTAAAAATGATATTGTAGATTTTAAAGTGAGTAATAATGGTAAATTACTTTTCGCTTCGACAAAAAAAAGTGTATTTGTATATGATGATCAAAAGCAACTAAAACAAGTCTATAATCTAGAAAAAATGGATAACATTTATGAACTTTCCATCAACGCTGATGGAGATAAAATTTTAGCTTCAGGACTCAATTATGTTCATTATTGGAGTGTCAAAGACACTTACAAATTTGATTATTGGACTTTTGGAAAAGCTAATGCTTCTGCTTTCTTTAGCAATAATGACTCAAAAATATATGCTCGAAAATATCAAGAATCTTTGATTTATGTTTTTGATTCTGAAAATAAAATTCTTTTAGACTCCCTAGAAGTCCCCAAAGATATGATTAGCCTTTTCAAAATTAGATTATCACCTAGTGAAAAATATTTAGGTGGATTTGGGTTTAATCAAATTATGTTTTGGGACATCGAGTCTGGAAAAAAAATTAATAAATTCAATAAAGTCCCCAACTCCATTAATACCATTGTTCATAGAGATAATTTACTAGGGATTTCTATTGCAGGGAAAGGAAAAATTGCACTTTTTGACTGGGAAAAATGTATTTTGAACGAAATAAAAAACTCACAAACAGACAGGGTCAATTTTTTACATTTTGACCCAAAAAATCATTTAATTTCTCACGCACAAGATGGTTCTGTTAGTTACCAAAACTTAAGTGATTACAAAACCTTACGTACTATTAGGTATTTTGAACAAAAGAAAAATAATGAAGATGAAAAACAAACAAACATAGACGCTTTTATAAATGCTTTTACCAAAAATGTGATGTATGAAGTTGCTTACAGTTTCAAAAACAATCTTTTTGCAATGACTGGAAACAATGATTTGTATTTATACAGCACAGAAAATAATGCTTTTATTGACACGTTGTATGGTCATCTAGACCTTATCAAAAGTGTTTGTTTTAATAAAAACCAAGATAAAATACTCACATCTTCATTGGACAAAAATGCAAGAATTTGGGATTTAAAAAACCCTGAACAAAACATTCTTATAAGTGACAATAAAGACCGAATTTTTACAGCTATTTTTTCATCTAATGAAAAATATATTTTTACAGGCGCTGCTGATGGTTTTGTAAAAATGTTTGATGCAATTACTGGAACATTAATAAAAAATATTGGTCATTATACGCATCCAGTTAGAGATTTATTCTTTGATGAAGAATCCAACGAAATTTTGATTTCAACAGAATATCAAACATTAGTGCAAAATGTTGACGATCAGATGAAAAGTCTCACTTTATATGAAAGTAATATTGAAATTGAGAAATCTATCCTTTTGAGAAAAAATATTTATGCTATTCAACTCAAAAACGAAACAATTTTGATGGTACATCGAGAAAAAGGGGTTTTAGGAACTTTACTTTTTTCTAATGATGAAAACATAGGCTTTGTATTTTATACACCCGATGGATATTATATGGGAGATAAAGAAACTGTTCAAAATAACATTCACTTTATTGCAAAAAACAAAGTATTTCTTTTTGAGCAATTTGATTTGTTTTATAACCGTCCAGATATAATTTTAGAAAGATTAGAATGTAGTGACCAACTTTATATTGAAGGGCTTAAAAAAGCATTCCAAAAAAGAATTGAAAAACTAGGTTTTAAAACGGACTTCTTTAACGAAAAACCAAGCCTGAATGTCCCAGAAGTGAGTCTAAAAAATGTCCCGTTTTACCAATCGACTAAAAACAATTTATTTTTATTTGAATTATTAGCAAACGACCCAAATGAGTCGCTTCAAAAATTACAAGTCATAGTAAATGGTATCCCCTTATTTTCTGAAGGAGGAAAACTACTAAATCGTTCAAGAATTGCTGAAGAAAAAGTCAATCTAATATTATCTTCAGGAGATAACATCATTGAAGTATTTGTAGTAAATGAAAAGGGAGTAAGCAGTTTAAAAGAGCGTTTTTTAGTAAATTACAGTCCAGAAAACCTATTAAAACCTAACCTTTTTCTCGTTACTGTGGGTGCTTCTCAATACAAAGACCAAAATATGAATTTAAAATATGCAAGTAAAGATGGCGATGATATTGTTTCGCTTTTCAAAAAAGGAAATGCTACTTTTCAAAAAATTAATTCGCTTCAAATAAAAGATAAAAATGTAACTTTAAATGCCTTGAAAAAAATTGAAAAATTCATTAGTAAAGCTAAAGTTGACGATGTAGTTTTGTTCTTTATTTCAGGGCACGGAGTTTTTGATGCAGATTACAATTACTATCTTGCAACTTATGATATCGATTTTTTGAACCCTTCATTAAAAGGAATTCCATACCAAAAACTAGAACTTTTACTAGGTAAATCAAAAAGCAGAAATAAAGTGTTGTTTCTAGACGCTTGTCATTCTGGCGAAATTGATAAAGACGAAATCGAAAGTGTAGAAAATATTTCTGTTGATGAAGGAGAAATTACTTTTAGAAATTTTGGAAATACAACTATTCAATCCAAATCGAATGTGGGGCTAAACAACAGTTTTGAATTACAAAAACAACTTTTTACTGATTTAAGACTCAACAACGGAACAAATGTGGTGAGTGCATCAGGAGGAAACGAATTTGCAATGGAAGGAAACGAGTGGAAAAATGGTGTTTTTACTTATACTTTTCTCTCAGGAATTATTCAAAAATCCGCAGACTTAAACCAAGATGGCATAGTGATGCTTTCTGAATTACAAGAATATGTTGAAGAAGGTGTTTTTAAACTTACTAATGGAAGACAAAAACCAACTTCTAGAGTGAAAAACCTTGTTCACGACTTTTATTTATGGAAATATTAGGTTTAAAAAAACTAATACTCGATTTTATCCGATTTTTCTGTCCATTCTTTAAAGACCACCAAAGCCTCATCATTTAAAAGTTGCTCACATGGCAATTTTCTATCGTTTAAGTTTAGGTCGATTTCTTCATAAATAAATTGGTCATCAAAACCAATGTTTGCAGCATCTACTTTTGTATTGGCATAATACATTTTTTCAGGTCTAGCCCAATAGATTGCCCCCAAACACATTGGACAAGGTTCACAACTTGTATAAATTTCACAACCATCCAACTGGAAACTACCTAATACTTTGCAGGCTTCTCTTATGGCAACAACTTCTGCGTGAGCTGTAGGGTCATTTGTTGAAGTAACTTGATTAAAACCTCGGGCAATAATTTTTCCATCTTTAACGATTACAGCCCCAAAAGGACCTCCTTTTCCAGAACGCATGTTGTCTAAAGATAAGCGAATTGCTTCACGCATAAAATCTTCTTTTTGACTCATATCAAAGTTTATTTATATAATGATTACAGCGAGTTTTTAATTAAACTTACTCGTCAACACTGTTGATTTTTTGATAGCACTTACATTTCCTTGTTCATCAAAAATTTCAAAATATATGATGTAAGGACCAATAGGCGCTTTTTCTCTTTTATTATTGGTTCCATCCCAAGTTACAGTGCCTTCAGGCGAAAGCAAATCATTTTGAATCAGATGTCTTACGATTCTACCCATTCTATCAAAAATGATGATGTTTGCAACATAACCTGGTTTGTCTAGGGTATAAGAAATATTCAAAACATCTTCAAAACCATCACCATCAGGAGAAAATATTTCTGGATATACATCAATCATTTCACCAGTAATCATATTTGGGAAATACTGAGAATTTTCTCTTCCTGGTGTTGCCCATCCCAAATTTTCTGCTGCAGAATGCCAGTTGGTTTCATCTTGAGCAGTACGATTGTAATCAATTCTTTCTAAAGAAACACCCTTTACATCTTTGATTAAAGAAAAGTGCATGTCATCATTGTAACTGAATTTTTCGCAAACAGAAGAATCTGGCAACATAAGATATACACTTGAGGAATCATTACTGTATGTTGGCAAAGATGATAAATGTAAAAATGTTCCACTTACAGAACTCATATAGTTTGCTTTTACATTAGCGCTGTCTTTGGTGATTACAATAAAATCTTTAGGTTTCATCAACCGATGTTCATTAATTTTTTTAAAATTATCTATACTTCCATCATCAAAATTTGCCAAAAACATTCCATTCAAATCCAAAAATTTATCCGACACATTGTAGATTTCTACAAAATCACTTCCTCCAGTTAATGGATTGAATAGGACTTCGTTGATTATAATATCTCCAGCCATAACTTTAGCAGCAAGTATGGCATCAAAATTAAAGTTGTTGATTAAATTTCCTGCGCAATCACCTACGCCATTTACATTAACTACATATACAATTCCTGTATCCAATGCAGGTGAAGTAGTAAGTGTAACACAAGACAAATCTTCTGAAACTTCAATAAAAGCAATGTTTGGATTGCCAGTAATGGAAAACATGGAAGCGTTTACATTTGCTGTATCAATGCTTTCGCTAAAGCAAATTTCAATTTTAATACTTGACAAAACATTGGTTGATATGATACTTGGCGGTGTAATATCTGGAGTATTGTCAAAAACTGAATTTACTGTTCCTGGTGTTCCGCCATTTGGATCGTTGGATGCTATCCAATTACTAGCACTTGGACAAGGATGTTCGGGGTTGATTAATTCCAAAGACCAACCCCCTTGCTTTTTATCGCTGTCTTGATACCAAGTATCAAAATATTCTACTTCATCAATGAAATTTCCATTATTATCTCTTAAGGTGAAAATATCCGAACTGTTGTTTAATGTAGGTAGTGAACTTACAAAAATAATATTTGGAAAAATTGAAAATTCAAACGATGCGCTAGAAGGGGCAATAGCAACATATTCACCAGGCAATAAAATATGGCTAGGTAATGTTGCTGTACTTGATGGATCTGCTAAAGTCCAATTGGCTAGGTCAATTGTTTTGTTAGAACGATTGTATAATTCTACATATTCTGCATTAGGTAAACCCACTTGAGGAGAAGGATCAGGAAATAATTCATTGATAATAATATCTCCTAGAGCGGGAACAGCAGGAACAAAATATAAAAAATCATGATTGGAAGTTGTCATCACATTTGATGCAAAATCTTCAACGTTTGAAACCGTCAATTGATAAGTAGTGCCATCGACAAAATTATTGCCAAATGTAAGGTGAACCAAAGAAGGGTTTACGCCATCTACTGTTGCAATGGTAGGATTTCCAATTCCGTTGTTTACAGTGTAATTGTTTAGTGTTTCTGCTGAAACTGGTTCTACAGGTTCATCAAAAGTTACGTCTAAAGTGTTTGCAGATGTAAAGTTGACATTTGTTACAGATGGAGGTGTCAAATCTAAAGGAATATTCGTTACTTCGATATCATCAAAATAATGATTGTTTATTGGTGAAGCAGCTGTAGATTGCACTATCAAAAACCCAAAATGGGTAGAAGTATTTATTGAAGCATCATTCACACTTCCTCCAAATACATAACTTCCAGTAGAGGCAGTAATTTTGTCATAAAGTATCGTCCAATTATCTGATAAATCTCTTGTTACTTTTATTTTAAAAGGATTGTTTGAAGAACTGTTTACCAAACCATCGTCTCCATCTATAATCATCGTATTGGTGCCTCCTACTTTTTTGAAAAGTGAAATTTCATCGGGTGTTCCTCCAATTCTAAGAAAATAAGCATTGTTGGCTGCTGTTAAATTTGCTTGATCTGACATCAAATAAATATCGACATAATTAGCCCCTGAAGTAGCAAATTTTAAATTGATAAAAAACTCCCATTGTGCATCCGAAGCTAAGGTAGATGGTGTACTTAAATAATAAGTTCCTCCTGAAGCATTTTGTGACTGTAATTCAAAATCTCCATTTACACTAAATAAAGCATCATCGCCAGACCAAGTAGGATTATTAGTGAAATCACCATCAGAAAAATCATCTGAAACTTGACAAAAAGCACTATTGAATATAAAAGTGCAAACAATTGAAAGTAAAAATATATGCTTAATCAAAATCTTAAATTTGTATTATGAATAAAAATGTAGTTCAAATTATACAAACAAAGATATGTAAACTTTTTAAAAGTTATTACAAAATAGATTAAGGACTTGTTAAGAATTCGGAATTATAATTTTTCAACGAGTTTGTCAATGGCAGTATGCAACTCAATTCCTCTTAGGTTTTTACCTACAATTACACCATTAGCATCAATCAAATAACTTGCTGGAATAGAATTTATTTTATATAATCTAGCAGCTTCATTGTTCCATTTTTTGAAATCACAAACATGATATTTCCAATCCAATTTATCTTGATCTATGGCTTTTGTCCAAGCTTCTTTGTGAGCATCAAGAGAAACACTAAACACTGTAAACCCTTTTCCTTCTTTGAACTTAGCACTTTTATATTTATTGTAAGCTTCTACTACATTTGGATTTTCGTGGCGACAAGGGCCACACCAACTTGCCCAGAAATCTATTAAAACCACTTTTCCTCTCAAACTTTTGAGTGAAATCATTTTACCGTCCACTCCTTGCATTTCTATGTTAGGTGCCAGATTACCTACATTAAGCCCAACAGTTTTATCTTGCAAACTAGGAAACCATGCTTTTATCATCCAAAATTGTTTTTCTGGTGGCCAAGTAAAATTGGTAAACATCACAAATACAAGAGTAAGCGGTAATAATAATCGGAATATTTTCATTTTTAAATTTTATAATTAATTTGTCGGAACTTCAGTACAAAAATTGTTCCAAGAAAACCTAATTAAATTCTTCTAATATCAGCCCCTAAATTATTCAATCTCAATTCGATATTTTCATATCCTCTATCTATTTGTTCGATATTGTGAATTGTAGATTTTCCATTTGCCGAAAGTGCGGCTATCAATAACGAAACACCTGCTCTAATATCTGGAGAGGTCATAGTGATTCACTCTCAGTACGGTTTTCTTTCCATTCCAATTACAGTCGCTCTGTGTGGATGCATAAAATGATTTGAGCACCCATATCGATTGGATTTATCAACAAAGAACAACCTACTTTCAAACATTTTTGATGCACCAAAACACTTCCACGACCTGAATGGCAGTCACTAAAAATAATACTCAACAAATCAGGTGTAAACCCAGGCCAAGGGGCATCAGAAATGGTCATAATTGAACCATCGATAAAAGATTCTATTTCGTAAACGTCTTGTTCTGGAATGTAAATCATCTCCAATCAATTCATTTGATTCCCAATCTTTGAAAATAGTTGGAATAATTCCCAATTCATTGTAACAAACATTTTTAATCGTTATGTCTGATTGCGTCATCGCTGCTAGTCAATAAAACTTCAATTTCAAATCATATCTGGAGTATTCTGTGTTCGCAACCTCCTAATTTATCAACACCTTCAGTAATCAACATATTAGAACCAATTCAGAGATTTTGGCTCCCATGCTGTTTAGCATTTTACAAAGTTATTGTAAATAAGGTTCACAAACGGCATTATAAATCGTAGTTTTCCTTCAGCAAGCACTGCTGCCATTACAATATTAATGATTCTCTTACGAAGGGCTTCATCAAAAGCATATAATAACATCCTTTGGACATACTGGTGCTTGCAGCTGAAGAGTTTTTTCTCATGTTTAAGATCATCATTTGAATCTACTAAGTGGTTTATGATATTTCTTCAGTTTTATTCTCCATATAGGCAGGACTATTATAAACTTTCCAGATCTGCGTGATTTGCAGATCAGCATGACTCAGACCACTGGAAAAAAATAGCTTACCAAAATCTTCTTAAACATAGTCATGGTTTCTCGTAATATACAAAATGGCTTTAACTCTTCTTGGTTTGGACTTTACACCCAAAGGCTTGCAAAAGATTGATTAGTTTGTTGACATCAACAATATCTGGAATATTAGAAATGATGACTTCTTCATCGGTTAGCAAAGTCGTGTTTAACACCTGTAAAGCTTCGTTTTAACAGCCTTGAGGCGTAAAGTTTCCTTTAGTTTTTTCCTCCTATAACTTCAAATGAACCCATTATTTTTGTTTTTTTCTACGTTGATTATTTCTTTTGTTGTTGTTTGCTTTGGTGAAGAGTGATGCTATTTGTTTAGATTTTCTCAATGTTCTTAAAATCTCATTGTGTCATGATCTTCTTCAGTAACTTCAATTTTCCTCAGACATTTCTTTTATTTGTTTCATAGATTACAAATTATCCATATATCTTTATTCCAAATAAGGTAAGATGATTTGAGCATGTTTGCCAATTTTACAGACAAAATTCTTTTCTCTTCCCCTTCAGGCAAATTTGAAGCGGCTTCAATCAATCTTCAGCCAATTTTCATAATGTCCATATGATTTTCTTTGAGGATAATCCATCAGTCTAGGTTTTGACTAAAACTTTGTTGCGTAGGAACAGGATAAAGGAGAATCTACATCTAATTCAAAATTGGACATGATAAAATTACATACAATTTGCAGTTAATCTTTAAGCATCTCTTAAATGTGGATTCAGTTATCCCATTACTTTGTGTTGAAGCTTGTGCATTTATTTCTTTCCTCTTTGTCTTCAATGAGTGAGTGCTACACCAATCATGTTTTGTACATTTCACCATACTCTGGTATGACCATCAAATCTCTTTCCGGTATTGTACTCTAAAACAGTATTTTCTTTCATCTGTTATTTTTTTGTGATAAGTGGTTAGATGGAACTGCTTATTTTCTGTACTTCTGTGTATTAAACTATTTAGTACGCCTCGTTTCATCTGTGAATTTATCTTTATTTCTAAAACTATTGCTTCCTTGAAAACTATGTGTAAAGTTCTAATTTTTACCATAGAAAGGTGTTGCATTTGGTTTGGTTTAAAGTTAAGTATTATTTTTAATATAAATGCTTTTTTGAAAATTCACTCAAATGTATAGTTAATTAATTTACTTCTTTCTTTAATGGAAAATATAATAATTGGATGATTTAAGGAGTTTTACAAAAGCAAAGGTTGGAATTCATAAACAAAATAGAAAATATAGATTGCTCAAGTTGATTATTACGGGTAATTTTGCGTAAATATTTACGATTACACATGAAAATTCTTGGGTTTTGCTCTCACCCCTATTTTGGTCTTGTTTTTATTTTCCGCTTGCAGAAAGTGCTGCTATCAATAGCGAAACACCTGCTCTAATATCTGGAGAGGTCATAGTGATTCCTCTCAATGCAGTTTTTCTTTCCATTCCAATTACAGTCGCTCTGTGTGGATCGCATAAAATGATTTGAGCACCCATATCGATTAGTTTATCAACAAAGAACAACCTACTTTCAAACATTTTTTGATGCACCAAAACACTTCCACGAGCCTGAATGGCAGTCACTAAAATAATGCTCAACAAATCAGGTGTAAACCCAGGCCAAGGGGCATCAGAAATGGTCATAATTGAACCATCGATAAAAGATTCTATTTCGTAAACGTCTTGTTCTGGAATGTGTAAATCATCTCCAATCAATTCCATTTTGATTCCCAATCTTTTGAAAATAGTTGGAATAATTCCCAATTCGTTGTAACAAACATTTTTAATCGTTATGTCTGATTGCGTCATCGCTGCTAATCCAATAAAACTTCCAATTTCAATCATATCTGGAAGTATTCTGTGTTCGCAACCTCCTAATTTATCAACACCTTCAATAATCAACATATTAGAACCAATTCCAGAGATTTTGGCTCCCATGCTGTTTAGCATTTTACAAAGTTGTTGTAAATAAGGTTCACAAGCGGCATTATAAATCGTAGTTTTTCCTTCAGCAAGCACTGCTGCCATTACAATATTGGCCGTTCCTGTTACAGAAGCTTCATCCAAAAGCATATAACATCCTTTGAGTTTTCCTCCTGGTGCTTCTGCTTTGAAAAAGTTACTATCTGCATCGTATTTAAAATCTGCTCCTAAATTTTGAAATCCTAAAAAGTGAGTGTCCAATCTTCTTCTTCCGATTTTGTCTCCACCTGGCTTGGGAATATATCCTTTTCCGAATCTTGCCAAAAGTGGTCCCACAATCATAATCGAACCTCTAAGACTTGCTCCTTTTTTTCTGAAATCTTCTGTCAACATATAGTCCACATCAATTTCATCTGCCAAGAAACTAAATTTTCCTTTGTCTAATTTTTGGACTTTTACGCCCAAAGCTTGCAATAGATTGATTAATTTGTTGACATCAACAATATCAGGAATGTTAGAAATGATAACTTCTTCGTCAGTCAGTAAAACCGTGTTTAATACCTGTAACGCTTCGTTTTTAGCACCTTGAGGGGTTAGGTTTCCCTTTAGTTTTTTTCCACCTATAACTTCAAATGAACCCATTATTTTTGTTTTTTTCTACGTTGATTATTTCGTTTGTTGTTGTTTGTTTTTGGAGAAGTAATACTGTTAGATTTTGATTTTCTCAATGTTCTTAAAATCTCATTTGTATCTGTAAAATCTTCTTCAGTAACTTCAATTTTTCCTCCAGACATTTCTTTTATTTGTTTCATGATTACAGAATTATCCACTGCATCTTTATTCCAAATAAGGTAAGATGATTTGAGCATGTTTGCCAATTTTACAGACAAAATTCTTTTCTCTTCCCCTTCAGGC
Source organism: Flavobacteriales bacterium (assembly GCA_018401455.1). GTDB lineage: Bacteria > Bacteroidota > Bacteroidia > Flavobacteriales_D > Parvicellaceae > Parvicella. The sequence goes on along the minus strand of JAGYKU010000011.1, from coordinate 18,180 downwards.
AAATTTGAAGCGGCTTCAATCCAATCTTCAGCCAATTTTCCATAATGTCCATACTTGATTTTTCTTTGAGGATAATCCATCAGTCTAGGTTTTGACCTAAAACTTTGTTGCGTAGGAACAGGATAAGGAGAATCTACATCTAATTCAAAATTGGACATGATAAAAAGGTGCGCCCACAATTTGTGATTAAAATCTTCAACATCTCTTAAATGTGGATTCAGTTGTCCCATTACTTTAATGATGGCTTGTGCACATTTATTTCTTTCCTCTTTGTCTTCAATGGTGAGTGCTACACCAATCATGTTTTGTACATTTCTACCATACTCTGGTATGACCATCAAATCTCTTTCGGTATTGTACTCTAAAACAGTATTTTCTTTCATCTGTTATTTTTTTTGTGATAAATTGGTTAGATGGAACTCGCTTATTTTCATACTTCTGTGTATTAAACTATTTAGTACGCCTCGTTTCATCTGTGAATTTATTCTTTATTTCTAAAACTATTGCTTCCTTGAAAACTATGTGTAAAGTTCAAATTTTACCATAGAAAAGGTGTTTGCATTTGGTTTTGCGATTTCAAAGTTAAGTATTATTTTAATATAAATGCTTTTTTTGAAAATTCACTCCAAAATGTAACGATTAATTAATTTGCATTCTTCCTTTTGTGGAAAATGTAATAATTGGATGATTTAAGGAGTTTTACAAAAACAAAAGGTTAAGAATTCATAAACAAATAGAAAATGGGTGCTCAAGTTGATTATTACGGAGTAATTTTGCGTAAATATTTACGATTCATACATGAAAATTCTTGGAGTTTTGCTCACCCCTATTTTTGGTCTTGTTTTTTATTTTCTTTTGGGTATTTTCCATCCAATTCAATGGATTTCGCTTAAGATATTTGGCTATAATGGGCACAAAAAAGTAGTAGATTTTTTGAATTTCTTGTTGATGAAATCAACTTATATACTAGGTAATCGTTTTGTTTTTGAAAATAAATTTCAATTGCCCGAAAACGAAACCATCGTTTTTGTATCTAATCATCAAAGCATGTTCGACATTCCACCTTTGATATGGTATTTGAGAAAATTTCATGCAAAATTTGTAGCTAAAAAAGAACTAGGTAAAGGCATTCCTAGTATTTCTTTTAATTTGAGACATGGAGGTGCTGCATTGATAGATAGAAAAGACAAAGTTAAAGCGCTTGAAACACTTGAAAAATTTGCCAAAAAAATCAATCAAAAAAAATGGTCCACCATCATTTTTCCTGAAGGTACTAGAAGTAAAGGAGATACTCCAAAATATTTTTCAAAGGCAGGTTTAGAAACCATTTTAAAATTCAATCCCGATGCGCTCATCGTTCCTATAAGCATTCAAGGTTCATGGAAAATGTTCAGACATGGGAATTTCCCTTTGGGCGTTTTCAATAAAATTAGTATCGAGGTTTTAAAACCAATTAAAGCAAGTTCTATGGATTTAAAAGAATTATTAGAATCTGTAGAAAAGACCATTACGCAATCTGTTTTAGCAAAAGCGTAAATGCTATCAAATTTATTTTTATTTTTGTATACTAATTGGCTCAGTAGTTCAAATGCCAGTCTGCCGATAGGTAGAGATAGAATGGCAGATTTCAACTGAACTTTTTGAAAAGAAAAAATGGCTCAGTAGTTCAACTGGATAGAATGGCAGATTTCGGCTCTGTTGGTTGGGGGTTCGACTCCCTCCTGGGTCACAAAACAGTTTTGAGTGTGAGTATGGAGCAAGAGCGACATACTTACACAAAAAATAACCCCTCAAAACTCACACTCTAACTCCAACAGAAAATAAACACACTAAAAAAACCCTAAATTATGTTTGATTTCGAGAAACTAACTGTATATCAAAAAGCCAAAGAATATAATAAATCTATAAATGAATTAAATTCAAATATTGAGTTAGATAGGACGACTAAAGATCAGTAAAAAAACAGTTTTGAGTGTGAGTATGGAGCAAGAGCGACATACTTACACGAAAAATAACCCCTCAAAACTCACACGCTAACTCCAACTGAAAATAAAATGTTTATGTCACTTCGAACGAATTAAAATGAAGTTGAGAAACGAAGTTCGACAAAGTCAAGCTATTACCTTAAAGATTCATTCACTGCGGTCGGAATGACATTAGTTTATTCAGCATAAAAAGAATTAGTGGTACAAAAGTGTATACTCAATTTAATTTTTAATAATTTGTGTAAACCTCTACCATCTCTGGAGATTCGTGAATGCCTTTGGGAGTGACGACAGTTTCTTCTTCGTTGATGCCATTTTTGAAGCGTTCATTTACGATTTTTTGAACAAAAGGGTCGTCAAAGTTGAACTGACCAAATTTTTCGTAATCGCTTATTTGAACACCAATAGCGTTGTACATTTTCCAAACCAATTCAGAGCAATACCATTTGTCATCAGACCATTCGAAAAGTAGATCGTAGTCTTTTCCTTTTACTCTTTTGAAAAAGGCTTTCATTGTTTCAATATTTTCTGGAGTTAGAACTTCACTGTTTTTGTACCTCGAAATAGTGATATTTCCTTTATCTCCTTTGAGAATAAATTTGGTAAGCTGCGTTTTGGTTACGGGTTGCACTGCTTCATAAACATACCATTGACCATTTTCTTTGAATAAAATTCCAACATGGCTGTATTTAGATCCTGTGGCTTTTTGAACTGCTAAAGACTGTCCGTAATTATCTGTTTGGAAAATTACATCTCCTTCTTTTAGAATGCTTTCATCAAATTTATTGTTTTCGCTTTCAGTATTAGGAAAAGCATATTTTGAAACAACTCTAGGGGCTAAATTGGCAAATGTAAATACAAAGAATAATGCTGCTAAAGAAATAAGAATTAATTTTCTCATAGGGTATAAATTTAAGTTCATCCAAAATTAACAATAACCGTGCTAGTATTGTGTAGGGGAGTTGTTAAAAAAACACAACAAGATTTTTTTAACTTTATATACCATTCTTACTAAACACAACTAGAATAAAGTTTGAAGGTTTCTTATAACAAGTGACTTTGGTTTCGGCATTTACACATTCATAATTCATTTCCTACATGATGGTTGGAATTTTAATACCTAGCAATTGCCAAATGGGATTGGTTGTACAGCATAATCCAACATCTGGAGTTGTTGCTGCTTTTCTGTATAAATCGTTAGTTGCTTTTAGATAGGACATATTTTTGATGTTTGGTGTTTGAAGAATTTACTCAAATGCTTTAATGATTTTCTTTACTAATTTGTGTCTTACTACATCTTGTGCATCAAGAAATACAAAGCCTATTCCTTCTATGCCTTGCAATGTGTCTTTTGCTTTTTGCAATCCAGATTTTTGATTTTTGGGTAAATCTATTTGAGAAACATCTCCCGTAATGATAAACTTTGCGGACTTTCCCATTCTAGTTAAAAACATTTTCATTTGGTTTTCTGTAGCGTTTTGCCCTTCATCCAAAATTACAAAAGCATTATCCAGGGTTCTTCCACGCATAAATGCCAATGGGGCAATCTGAATGACTCCTGTTTCTATATAATCTGCTAATTTTTCTGCAGGAATCATATCTCTCAACCCATCATACAAAGGTTGCAAATAAGGGTCTAATTTTTCTTTTAAATCGCCTGGTAAAAATCCTAAATTTTCTCCCGCTTCTACCGCAGGTCTTGTGAGGATTATCTTTCTTACTTCTTTATTTTTGAGTGCTCTTACTGCTAAAGCTACAGCGGTGTATGTTTTTCCTGTACCTGCAGGACCAATTGCAAAAACCATATCATTTTCGTCAATCATGTCCACCAACTTTCTCTGGTTGAGTGTTCTTGCTTTGACGTTGAGTCCTTTGTTTCCATAAACCAATATTTCATCTCCTTTGGACTCGAAAATAACTTCTTCTTTGGTTTTTTCTAAAATATTATAAAGGTTATTTTCAGAAAGTGTATTGTACTTTTCGATATGTTCAATAAGTGCGTTAATTTTAACCTCTACTAAATTAAGTTCGTTTTCTTCGCCCAAAATTAACAATTGACTTCCTCTATTGATGAATTTAACTTTTGGGAAATTTAACTCTAAAATTTTTAAATTTGCGTTGCGTACTCCTAGAAATGTTAAGGCATCTGTGCCACTTAGGTCTATTGTTTTTTCTATCAAATTGAGAATAATTAAATTTATGTTGTTTGCAAATTTATTTAAAATGTAAATACACTATTGTTTTTTTTAGTCATTTTGATGCATATAAAAAATTAAGCCATTTTGAGAATCGTCACTTTAATAACAGATATGGGCAACAAGGACTACTATGTTGCTTCTATTAAAGGCGCTATATATTCCAAAATGAAAGAGGTTTTGGTGGTGGACATTAGTCATGAAATCAGACCTTTCGACATTGCGCATGCTTCTTATGTATTAAAAAACTGTTATAAAGATTTCCCTGTGGGGACAATTCATATATTGGGTGTGAACCCCGAAGAAACGGAACACGTAAAGCATATTGTGATACAACACGAAGGTCATTTTTTTATTGGAGCAGATAATGGTTTATTTTCTTTGGTATTTAATGAAGCACCAGAACATATCTACGAAATAGATGCTAATGACTACCTACATTTATCTCAGTCTTTTCCAACTAAAAACATTTTTGTAGAGGTTGCTAGTAAATTGTCGAGAAATATTTCGATTGCAACTCTTGGTAAAAAAGTGACACAACTCAATAGAAGGCATTTGTTTAGAGCGACAGTAGAAGCCAATGTGATTAAAGGAACGGTTTCTTACATCGATGCTTATGGAAACTTAATAACCAATATTAACAAAGAAACTTTTGAAGAAGTAGCCAACGGAAGGAGTTTTAAGATTTATCTTACTCGAGCAGACTATACGATTTCAAAAATTCACAAAAAATACAGCGAAGTGCCCGAAGGCGAAAAAGTGGCTATTTTTAGCAACTCGGGTTTCTTAGAAATTGCCATCAACAAAGGAGTGGACGGTTCGGGAGGTGGCGCCAACAAATTATTTGGCATTAAATTGAACGATACGATAACGGTGGAGTTTTCGGAGTGACAAATAATTTTTTAAGCCAATTTTGCCAACACAAAATCTTTTACGGCATCAATACTAATTTTTTCTATAACTTCGTTTGCAAAAGCGCCAATCAGCATCTCTTTCGCTGCATTTTTGCTTATTCCTCTTGCTTGTAGATAGAAAATGGCTTCTTCGTCAAATTGTCCGGTAGTGGTTCCGTGACTGCATTTTACATCATCTGCAAAAATTTCCAATTCTGGCTTGGTGTTCATCGTAGCAGTGTCTGACAACAATACATTTTTGTTTTGTTGATAGGCTTCAATAACTTGTGCGTCTTTGTGCACAATGACCTTTCCGTTGAAAACACCCGTAGCACTGTCTTTAAGAATGCCTTTGTACAGTTCGCTAGAAATACAATTGCTTTTTAAATGGTCAATTCGAGTGTGATTGTCGATAAACTGCTCGCCTTTTCCAATGAATAATCCATTCATTTCGGAATAACAATTGGTTCCATCAACTTTGATGTTTAACCCATTTCTGACAAATCCTCCCGAAAGTGTAAATGTGTTGATAACGAAATTCGAATCTTTTTCTTGATGTATTTCTTCTGTACAAACTTGTCTGTCAAACTCCGAGAAATCTTGGATTTTTTCAATTGTCACTTTCGCATTTTGCTTTACAAAAACTTCCGTAAGCGCATTGTTGAAATTTTCGGTTCCGTTTTGTGTTACATATCTTTGGATGACTTTCAACTCGGAACTTTGGGCGACAACAATTAAATTTCTTGCATTGCTAATCACTCCATTTCCTGCATTGATATTGAGAATGAAAATCGGTCTTTCAACTTGAATGTTTTTGGCAACCTCCACAAAAACGCCTCCTTGGTTGTAAGCCGTATTGATGCTCGTAAAAATCTCTTGACTTTCTTTTGCTAAAACATTAAAATGATTTTTGAAAGCATCCAATTGACTTGCTTTTTCAATAGGAAGTATCGTTACACCGTCTAGGCTTTTGATATTAGACCATTGCTCATTATAAAATCCATTGACTAAAACCACCAAATCTGCCTCTAAATCGGGTATTAGAAAAGCGGAAATGTCTTTAACTTCATTAGCGTCAAACTGATAGTTTTTGTTGAGAATTTTACCCAATTTGGCATACCTCCAATCTTCGGTTTTTCTTTGTGGAAATTCTCTTTCAGAAACTTGCGTGAGTGCGTTTTTAACTTCCACAGAGTCTATGGGTGAAGTTTTGATGTCGAATATTTTTTCTTTTAAAAATGTCATTGTAATGCTTTTTATACTAAATCTTTTACCAACCAATCATATCCTCTCTCTTCGAGTTCCAAAGCAAGCGTTTTATCTCCTGTTTTGATGATTTTTCCATCGTGCAATACGTGTACAAAATCTGGAATGATATAATCCAATAATCTTTGGTAATGGGTAATCACTATCGTAGCATTTTCTGCATTTTTAAGCGTGTTTACACCATTGGCTACAATTCTCAAAGCATCGATGTCCAAACCAGAATCTGTTTCATCCAAAATAGATAATTTTGGTTCAAGCATTGCCATTTGAAAGATTTCGTTACGCTTTTTCTCACCACCTGAAAACCCTTCATTTACCGAACGATTTTTGAGTTTGTCACTCAATTCTACCAATTGAGATTTTTCTTTTACTAATTTCAAAAAGTCTTTTGAAGAAACTGGCTCTAGTCCTTTGTGTTTTGCTTTTTCAGCCAAAGCAGTTTTCAAAAAATTCATATTCGAAACACCTGGAATCTCCACTGGATATTGAAAAGCCAAAAACAAACCTTCCCAAGCTCTTTCTTCAGGTTCTAGTTCTAATAAATCAAGTCCTAAATAATCTACTTCACCGTCAGTAACTTCAAACTCTTCTCTTCCTGCCAAAACGGAAGAAAGTGTACTTTTACCAGAGCCATTGGGTCCCATAATTGCGTGCACTTCACCTGCTTTTACTTCCAAGTTGATGCCTTTTAGAATTGCCTTCCCATCTACTGAAGCGTGAAGATTTTTGATATTTATAATTGTTTTGCTCATTTTAATTTACTTATAATTTTTTATTTTCTCTTATCCTACAGAATTTTCTAAACTAATTTCAAGAAGTTTTTGTGCCTCAACAGCAAATTCCATTGGAAGTTTATTCAATACTTCTTTTGCATATCCATTCACAATCAAACTGATGGCTCTTTCTTCGCTGATGCCTCTTTGTTTGCAATAGAACACCTGATCTTCTCCAATCTTACTCGTTGTTGCTTCGTGTTCTAATTGAGCTGTGCTATTTTCACATTCAATATATGGATAGGTATGTGCACCACATCTATCTGTCATCAAAAGGGAGTCACATTGTGAAAAGTTTCTTGCATTGGTTGCTCCTTTTCCAATTTTTACTAATCCTCGGTAAGAATTGTGGCTATTTCCTGCGCTAATCCCTTTAGAAATAATGGTGCTTTTGGTGTTTTTTCCAATATGAATCATTTTGGTTCCTGTGTCCGCCATTTGGTAATTGTTAGTCACCGCTACAGAATAAAACTCTCCAATTGAGTTGTCGCCTTTCAAAATACAAGAAGGATATTTCCAAGTGATGGCACTTCCTGTTTCTACTTGTGTCCAAGAAATTTTTGAATTTTTATAACAAATACCTCTTTTAGTCACAAAATTGAAAACGCCACCTTTTCCGTTTTTATCTCCAGGATACCAATTTTGGACAGTTGAGTATTTAATCTCTGCATTGTCCAATGCAATTAATTCTACTACAGCAGCGTGCAGTTGGTTTTCATCTCTTTGAGGGGCAGTACAACCTTCGAGGTAACTTACATAACTTCCTTCGTCTGCTATCACCAATGTTCTTTCAAATTGTCCCGTTCCAGAATCATTGATTCTAAAGTATGTTGACAACTCCATTGGACATCTTACTCCTTTTGGGATATAGCAAAATGATCCATCTGAAAACACTGCTGAGTTGAGTGCCGCATAAAAATTATCACCTGTTGGAACAACTGTTCCCAAATATTTTTGTACCAATTCGGGGTGTTCTTTTACTGCTTCGCTAAACGAGCAAAATATAATTCCCAATTCGCCAAGTTTTTCTTTGAATGAAGTTGCCACAGAAACAGAATCAATCACAAAGTCAACCGCAACACCTGTCAATTTTTTTTGTTCTTCTAATGAAATTCCCAAACGTGCCATTGTTTTAAGAATTTCAGGATCTACCTCATCTAGGCTTTTGAGTTCTTTTTTCTTTTTGGGAGCAGAGTAGTAAGAAATATCTTGAAATTTAGGTTTTTCGTAGGTTACGTGAGCCCATTCTGGCTCGACCATTTTTTGCCACACTTTTAATGCGTTCAACCTATATTCTAAAAGCCATTCAGGTTCTTCTTTTTTGGCAGAAATAAACCTTATGATATCTTCATTAATCCCATTGGGTGCTCTGTCCGATTCGATGTCAGTAGTGAATCCAAATTCGTATTCTTTGGTTTTCAACTCTTCCTTTAAATCCTCCTCTGTATATTTCATTCCCATTACTTCTTTCTTTAATTTCTAATTTATAACGAAAAACTTTCTCCACAACCGCAGGTTCTTTCAGCATTGGGATTTACAAATACAAAACCTTTTCCATTCAAACCTCCTGAATAATCTAAGGTAGTTCCTACAAGATATAAAAAGCTCTTTTTGTCCACAACGACTTTAATGCCGTTGCTTTCAATTTCTTTGTCGTCTTCATTGATTTGATTATCGAAAGATAAATCATACATCAATCCAGAACAGCCTCCGCCTTTTACTCCTACTCTAATAAAACAGTTGGGTTTTTCGTCTTCGTCCATCAACTGAATTGCTCTTTTTTTGGCATTATCACTTACTTGTATCATAGTTATTCTTATTTAAACTAAATCTAAATAGAGCGCAAAAATACCTAAAAAAGGGTATTGCACAAATGAAAAACGATAATAATTTGAAAGATTAGTGAAATTTTTTGATAGGTGTAATTTTGAATAGCACAAAAAACCTAGCAATTAAGGAACTTTAAAGCGGTGTCACTAAACTACTTTTTTCTCTATATAATCAGAGTTTAAAAGACCAAGTGCTCCCATATATTTGAGTGTAAATGGAATTAGATTTCCTACTTTATAGTGCTTTCTTCTTTTCCCTAAATCCAAAACCAACATATCCGAACTTGCACCAATAATGGAAATTTCTTTATCCATAGGAAAAAGAAAATCTGTTGAAATGTCTAATGAGCCAATGTCCACAATTGCTCTGAATGATGTCTTGCCGTATTCGATTTCATTCACTTCAAAAACTTCTCCAGAAGGATTTTGAGCCAAATCACCTATTGGGACAATGGGTTTTTCTTCAATTTCAATTATTTCTGTATAAAGCACAAAAACATCTTGCATCATTCCTTTGTAGGGTTTTTCTTCGATAAGATTGGTGCCAAAAAACAATGTTTCTCCTATTCTAAAATGATTTACACCTACTGGAATTTGCCCCTTGTGTAATAAAGGCAATGTAATAGAACTTCCGCCAGTTACCCAAGGTATTTTTCTGTTGAATTTGGTTTCTACTAATAATTTGTAAAGAGACAATTGAATCAACTTATCTTGCGAAGGAAGGACACCACTCATACAATTCAAATTGGTTCCAATTCCCGTTACTTTGATATTTTGAAGTTTGAAAATCTTTTCATAAAAATCCAACAAGTTTTCACCCATAATGCCTTCTCTCAAATCTCCCATTTCTATCATAATGATGATTTTATGAATTTTTCCTTGAAGATGCGCTTCATCAGATAGCATTTTGATGGTTTCGTAAGAAGAATTGAAACTCGCATCAGCATATTTTACGATGCTTTTGATACTTCTCTTCGCAGGAGGTTTGATATAAACTGTCTGAATGTTTGGATTTAATTCTTTGATGATTTTAAGGTTACTTACTCTTGAATCGCAGATTTCTTCCACACCAAGGTTTATCAACTCTGTTAGATATTTTCTATTTCCACAAAGCAACTTAGAAACTACCGCCAATTCCTTATTGTGTTGGTCAAGGAGTGATTTTATAAACTTATAATTATGTCTTAATTTATCTCTATGTAGTTCTATAAATGCCATCTTATGCTATAATTTTTCTATTAATATCGTCTGGAAGCCTCGAAAGCATTTCATAATTCAATTGACTACTCATATCACTAAAAGATGCTACGGAAATATTTTGACCTCCTTGAGCACCTATCAAAACTACTTCATCTCCTATTTCTATGGATTCTAATGATGTGATGTCTATTAACATCATATTCATATTTACAACGCCAATCACATCTAGCCTTTTTCCATTTATCAATACTTTTCCTTGATTACTCAGAGATCTATTGAAACCATGTGCGTATCCCACAGGAACTCCAGCGATTTTCATATCTACTTCCGCCTGAAGAGAATTCCCATATCCAATATATTCGCCTTTTGAAACCTTTTTCAAGCTCATCACTTTACTTTTCCAAGAAATGACTCTTTTTAATGGGTCTTCATTGCTTTTTTGCTTAACCATAAATGCCATCTTCACTTCATTACTTGGCCAAAAGCCATATTGCATAATGCCTACTCGAACTAAGTTGTAAATAACTCTTGGATAATTAATAATTGCAGCGGAACAAGCTAAATGTTTGGTTTCAAAATTCAACCCATTTTGCTCCAAATTTTTTACAGATTTTTGAAAACTGATAATTTGGTTTTTAATTCTATAATAATTTGAAATATTTTCTGCCCCTGCCAAATGAGAACAAACGCCAACATTTACAATATAATCTTTGTTTTGAGCAATGATTTCTTGTACCTCATTTAATTCTTCTGTTGTAAATCCAGTTCTATTCAATCCCGTTTCAATCTCGAGGTGAATTTTAGCCACCAGTTGATGTTTTTTACAAATTTCTATGGCTTTTAGCAGTCTATTTTGGTCATACACAAAAAACTCTATTCCTTTAGTAATTACTTCTTGTAATTCATCATCATCTATGAAGCCCATAATCATGAGCCTACCGATTTTTGGGGTTTCTTTGATTACCCTAAACGCTTCATAAGCGCTAAAAACCGCAAAACTATTTATGCCTACTTCATGCGCTAAAGGAACAAACTCTTCGATTCCGTGTCCATAAGCATTTCCTTTTACCACAGACACCAATTCCACCTCTGGATTTAGGTAATTTTTAATAAAATTAATATTCGATTCGAGTGCTGATTTACTTATTTCTATATAAGATGTTTCTTTCATATTTTAGTTCTTTGAGGACACTATTTCATCAATAATTCCTAAAAATGTTTGTATGCCTGGTGTAATAATTTCATCTGGAAAATCATAATCTGGATTGTGTAATGCTGGGGTGTTTTCTCCAGCGCCAAGAGCAAACATAGCTCCTTTGTATTTTTCTGTAAACAATCCAAAATCTTCTCCCCATCTGAAAGGTTCAGTTTTTTCAATAATGTTCAGTTGATTAGCGATGGCTGATTTTCTAATAAAATCAATTGCTTCTGGATGATTGTTGGCACTTTTGAAGGATTGTGTCCACTCTATTTGGTATTCCAAATGCTCTTTTTGAGCTATATTTTTAATTTTTTCTAGCAACCAATTTTGAAGCACTTCTAATTTTTGATTATTCCATGTCCTCAGCGTAAATCCTACTTTTCCATTTCCAGCAGAGACTCCATAATCTTCAGAACCATAATTTCCATGAACGGGTGTAATCAAAGTAAAATCACTAGAATTTTTATCTGTATTTTGGTGCGTTCTCGTGAGCATCAATAATTCAGCAATGGCGTAACAGGGATTAGCGCCTTGTTCTGGTTCAGCTGCATGGGCAGTTTTCCCTTCAAAAGTTATTATCAGGCTAATTACAGCAGGATTAAAATTATTTTCCTTTAAGATAATTGCTCCCATTGGAAATCCTGGCGTATTGTGAAGAGCAAAAACATAATCAGGATTAAAATTACTTTTGAAATTTTCGTCATTCAAAACACCCAAAGCGCCTTTTCCATTTTCTTCTGAAGGTTGAAAAAGTAGTGTTACGCTTCCTTTTTTTATTGGATGTTGTGCTAAGTGCATTGCCACACCCAACATTATGGTTGAGTGTCCATCGTGACCACACTTATGAGCAATTCCTTTGTGTATAGATTGATGTTCAAAGGTGTTAATTTCTTGAATATTCAAAGCGTCCATATCACATCTCAATAAGATGTTTTTTCCTTTATTTTCTGATTTAAAAGTGGCTAATACAGCAAGATTATCTAGTTTAAGAATTTCGGAATTGGGCGCAATTGATTTTAATGTTTTAATTATAAAATTAGACGTTTCGATTTCATTATCAGAAACTTCGGGGTGCTTGTGTAGTTGTTTTCTTATGGCTATTAATTTGGAAATGTTCATTATTTTCTTTTTAACCTCATTTCTAAATATGGATTTTTGAATCCCAACTTTTCATATAAGAAACGTGCTGGATTATCTTTCTCAACATGCAAAGCGATATCACCGTCAACACTATCAATGGCTTCTTGCATCAATTTTTTACCAAGACCTTTGCCTCTCTGTTTGGAATCCATAGCAATGTACACAAGTATGTTTTCAGGAATATAGCCCGACATTCCTGTTTTATTGATAACCACAGCACCGCTGATTTGATTGTCCGTTTTTTGTATTACCATTGAGCCACCATTTACATCAAAAATGTAATCAATGGCTTTTCTGATGTATTGCAATTCATCTCCATATTGTTCCAAATGTTTGAACAAAAATTGAGCTACTTCACTTTTTTCTAAATCTGTTGTATCGTTTTTTTGGTTGGTTTGAACAATGTGTCTTACTTCCATTTTTTATATTTTAATTTTTAAATTAAATACTGACTTTTTTTATACATCTAGTGGGTAAATAATATCCTCCTTTGAGTTCTACAAACTCCTTTCCTGCCATCAATACAGCTGCATAAATTTTAAAATCTCCTCGATCTTCTGTTTGAATCGTGATGTTTACTTTACCATCGCCATCTTTTCTTTTTAGTACAGCAGCTTTGAGTAGGTGTTTGCGTTCTTTTATTTCAGTATTCAGCCTTAAAACCTCTTTTTTAGAAAGGTTTAATTTGTGAATTTGTGTTTTGTAAATTTTTAATACTTCATTCTTCATAATGAGCTAATAATACAAAAAAAATTCGAGTTTCACAAATGCAAAACCATAACGAATTGTTTTACAGTAAAATAAAAAAGGAATCTTTTGGAGAGGTTTTTAAGAAAGTTGCTTAATTGCAATATAACTCATCAATCCTATCGAGATTTCAAGAGCGCTGTCGTCAAGAAGTAATTTGGGATGATGTAACGAACCGGTAATATTTTGTTCAAAATTGGAAGTCCCTAACCTATAAAAACAACCTTTGCACACTTGACTATAATAAGCAAAGTCTTCAGCAGTCATTCTGAGGTCTAAATCAACAACGTTTTCTTTTCCTACATATTCAATAGCGGCTTGTTGAGCAATGTCAGTTGTCGCCTCATCATTAGTTAAGAACGGATAACCTACTTTGATATCAACATCAATTTTTCCACCCATACTTTCTGCAATTCCTTGCGCAATGGATTTTATTTTTTTGTGTGCTTCTTTTCTCCAAGTTTCGTCAAATGTTCTGAATGTACCTTTCAGAGAAACTTCATTGGGAATCACATTCGTGGCGCCTTTTCCTTCTATGTATCCAAAAGATAAGACAGAAGGAGTACTAGGATTGGCATTTCTGCTTACAATTTGTTGCAAAGCGACAATCAAATGACTAGAGATTAAAATCGGATCAATCACTTTATGAGGTAAAGCAGCATGTCCGCCTTTTCCAGTGACAGTGATGTATATTTCATCAGCGGAAGCCATGTACATTCCTTTTCTAAAACCTACTTTTCCTACTTCTAAATCTGGAAAAACATGCTGACCGATAATGCTTTCAACTTTTGGATTTTCCAAAACGCCTTCTTCAATCATCAATTTTGCGCCCCCTGGCAACAACTCTTCTCCTGGTTGAAAAATGAGTTTTACTGTACCATCAAATGATTCTTTAATTTGATTCAAAATAATCGCACAACCCAATAAAGAGGATGTGTGTATGTCATGTCCACAAGCGTGCATTACACCATCATTTACAGATGCATATTCGAGCCCTGTATCTTCTTGAATAGGAAGTGCATCCATATCTCCTCTCAAAGCGATTACTTTTTTAGATGGATTTTTCCCCTCAATAATCGCAACAATTCCTGTTCCTGCAATATTTGAAGTATAAGGAATTTGATATTGATCTAAAATTGATGCAATGTATTTTGAAGTTTCAAATTCTTGAAAAGACAATTCAGGATGCTGATGTAAATGTCGTCTGTATTTTACAACTTCGGGAAACAAATGCGATGCTATATTTTTAATTTTTTCTATCAAGTTAACTTTCATTACTTGTTTCTGTAAATACCGACCAACCACTGATAATCATTCTCACAGCAACATACAACATAATGACACCAAAAATTAATTTTACAATATTAACAGGAATTTTCAATGCTAATTTACTTCCAAAATAACCACCAACGATAAACAATACCGCCATAATACTTGCGTAGCCTAAAGAAGTGTTGTCTATATGTCCTTTTTGATAATAATTATAAAAAGCCATCACCCCAATAGGAGGTAACATCAAAGTAAGACTCATCGCTTGTGCTTGAAGTTGACCGTAACCCAAAAAATAAATCAAAGCAGGTACAATCACAATGCCACCACCTACACCTACAAATCCACTTAATATCCCAGCCATTAGGCCAATTCCCATCAAAATCAATATGGTAGATACTTCCATTTTTTTCACAATTGCATTTAGAAATCTAAAGATAAAGAAAAATAATTTACCGGTTTTAATACTACTCCATCATCAACGCCCCAAGCCAAATCATATCTCAAATAATAACCCATTATTTTTGTTCTTAATCCGCCTCCATAACCGTAGATTATAGGTTCTTTTTGGTTTTCTAAAATTACCTGATAATTTTTCCCTTCTACTATGGTTGTATTGAAAGAATTTTCCAAATCGTAGGGATTGGTGCCTGTCCAAGCAGTTCCAACATCAGCAAAACCAATAACCATAAAATTACTGATAAAATCAGATTTTAAAGGGCTTTTGGCGAAGTATTGAAATATTGGAAACCTCAACTCATTATTGATAACTGCAAAAGAATTTCCATTTCTAGCATTTTGATGAAAACCTCTCATTGGAGTAGCAATCGTTTGGAACTGGTAATTTTGAAAAGGCGAAATTTGTATCGAATTATCGAATTTTGGACCTATCCAATTGTCCACACCACCCATAAAATAAACCAATCTTTGACTTCCAATGGAAGTAGAAGCTGCTACTCTTGAAGCGAAAACAATCGTTCTGTGAATTTTTTGATAATGTCTAAAATCAAAACCAAATGTAAAGAAATCACCATTACTTTGATTCAATTGTTGCATATACTCTCCCCACATTTTGAAACGTGTACCATTATTAATGTTGGTCGCAAGATTGATAGTCGCATCATAAATGTATTCTAACTTCAAACCACCATAAAAATCGTTACTATTTTCTGCGTTGAGCGCAGCAATACTTGTGCTTAAGGGAACATTTCTGTCATATCTAGCATTGGTTGTCAACCTTACAGCACTTACTTCCGAAAATGGATATTTTAACAAGTATTTGAATTCATAATTTTGAAGACTAAAGAAATAATCTCCAATATTTTCTCTGAATGCTCTTCTTGAAAACAAATACTTTTTATCGAGTCTATGCTTGAGGTTTTCAAAAGCTAAAAGGTATTCTGTATTGGTAAAATTAACAGGATATCTAAATCCTGCAATAATTCTGTAATCTTCAAATAAATCTTTTAGACCCACTTTAAAAATCCCATTAAAACCAGGGTTGATATATCCTCCCGGTGATAATCTTTGATAGGTCTCATTCAAAAAACTATTGTCGAATTGTGAAACAATATAATCATTGGCATAATTGATTTTGTACAATTCTTGTCTAGGCAATTCAAAAGGAATAAATGTCGCTGTGTCTATTGGAGTTTTCTTTTCGTCTATTTTAACAATGGTTTTGTTATCTTCAAAATTTGTTTTTTCTACTGGTTGTAAAGGACTGTCACCAAATTGATAATTATTGATATCAACAGCATTGCTATCATCATTAATTTCAACGGTTTCTATATCAGCATCTTCGTCATAATACACATTGTTGATTTTAAGTTTATTCTGCATAAACTTAGTGTATTTTATAGGTTCTTCATTAGCAAAATCTCTATCATAAGTTCCTTGATAAAACTTGAATGTACCTTCACTTCTCATCATAAAACTGTAGGATTTATTCTTGGAGTTTACCTTGTAAAACTCTGGATTTGAAGGATAGTTGGTCAATTTATCTGCCACAGAAAAATATCTGTAATGCACTGAAGTATCTATAAAACTGATGGTGCTATCATAATAAGCTATATACCTGTTGTAAATTCCATTTTGATCAGACAAATAGGTGTAGTTTTTGTCATCATACTGATAAGGGTGCACTTCGTTAATTTGTGGCGTATTTGTAATTCTTTGCAATGGCTGGTCGGGTCTTCTTATGTCTATAATATAAATGTCTGTTTCGGCAGCATATTGCTTTAACTCTACTTTTTTTCTAATTGTATCATCAATTCGATTGCTTGCAAAGATGATTTTGGTATCGTTTTCTACAAATGAAGGATGAATATCGTCAAAAATATCGTTCGTAATTTGAATTTTATTTCCTCCAATCACATTATATACAAAAATGTTTGTTTTTCCTTCTTGCACAGCCGACATTGCAATTTGTTTTCCGTCCGAATTGTAATTCATTGAGAGAATCTTTGTGAGTTGAGGTACAATTCTAGGTGTGTTTTTATGCGTCTCAACATCATAAATATTCAAAAGCAAATCTCCTTTTTCTTCTGTAGCAAAAGTCAATGCTTTGCTACTAGGGTGCCAAGCCAAAACCGGATAACTCAAGTCTGGCAAACGATTGAGTTTGTGTTCGCCTTTCGCAATTTTCTTTAATTTCTCTTTTTCAATATCGTACAGCCAAACCTTATACTGTCCCAGTTCATTCGTGGCATAAGCGGCATATTTCTTATCTGGACTTATGGTAAAATTGTGATAAAAGTATTTTTTCCTAATTTTCAATTCAAATTGATTTTCAGTAATTGGAGCAGTAAGTTTTGCATCTTCGTTGTATCTCGCATTATAATAGGCGCGCACATCCCTACTCAATGATGAAAGACCAGAGCCTAAAACGTACAAAAATCCACTTTCTACATTTTTGCTTAATCTTGTCATATACAAAACATTAGGAATCATTTTTTCTCCGTAAACTTCAGCAACATAATTCCATATTGCAAGACCTGCTAATTTTCCTTTTTCACCTGTAAGTCTGTTCAAATTGTCAAACAAATCATTTTTCACTTCAGACTTTACTTTGTTGTCAATTTCTGTAGTCCAATCACCTTCCATATAAGCAATAAAACCATCAATATACCAACTAGGAAGAGAAAGCAAAGAGTTGTTTCTTAGGACTTCACGCCAATTTCCACCAAACATCATTTTGTATGCAATGATACTAGCTATTCCTGAACGAATTTGTCTGTCGAGTTTGTCGTGATCACCTTCGTAATAAATAAAAACCTTTTCTCCGATAATTCTAGTAGTTCCTCCAATATTGGATTCAGACTCATTGGTAAGACCAATATTACTTTCTTTGTATTGCGCTTGTGAATTAAAAACTACGAATTCAATTTTTTCATCGAAATCAAAACTCAGAATTCCTTCTAATTCTTTGATGTATCTTTCGGCAGATTTTGCGGTGTAAATCGCATTGTCAGATCCACCTGCATTAAAATATACTTTGAAATTTTCGAAATCGTAAAACTGCCAAAAGAAATCATGATATTGAACTCTATTTTGACCAAACTGAATATTTGAGCCAGTGTAATATTGAGCACAAAAAGAAAGCGACACAAAAGTCGAAAAAATCAGAATGATACCTTTTTTGATGTCTGCCATTTAACACTGTTGATTTTTCAGAACGTAA
>JAGYKU010000109.1 GCA_018401455.1 Flavobacteriales bacterium | reverse complement strand
GGTTTGGACGGAACATCTCCCGTTACAGACAAAGTTCTTAGAGATCAATTAACAACCTATTTAAACAACCACGCTATATGGTAATTAGAAAAATACAAATAGAAAATTACCTCTGTTATTTTGATACCAATACTTTTGAATTATCGGAAGGTTTAAATATTATCCTTGGTGAAAACGGAGAAGGAAAAACAAAATTTTTCGAATCAGTTGATTGGCTTTTCAATGGTGAGAATCGAGAATTAGATATGCTTGTTTCTGCTAAAAAGCTGAATGAAACGGAAATTGGTGACAGTTTTCGTGTAAGGGTTTCAATGTCCGTAGAACAATATGGAGAGAAAAGTATCATAACAAAATCTTTCCTTGCAAAGAAAGAAAAACCGAATGAGTGTTCGACTTCAAGCTTTATGATTGAAGGAATTTCTGAAAACAGTTTGGGTGAAAGGACACAAGTAGATGGTTCGGTTCTTTTAAAAAGAGTGTTCCCAACAGAAGTTCTGAGATATTCAATGTTCAAGGGTGAAGCCGAACTCAGTATCTTTGATAATGAAGATGCATTAGCGACTTTAGTTAGCAACTTTCCTGATGTTATACGTTATGATAAATATTCAGAAAAAGGTAACTTACTTAGAGAAAAGGCTGAAAAAGCAGTTGAGGACTCCTCTAAGCGAAACAAAAAAAAATTAGCAGAATATAATGTGCTTGAAAGTGAAATAGAAAGGTTGCGAAGAGAAATAAACAAGTATGAGATTCATCTAAATTCTACTGAAGAAGAAATAAAAAAAATTGAAATCAATTTACAGGATGCAGAAAAAAATGTGAGTAATGCGGATGCCTTAGATACTTTTAACAAAAGGATCAGAGGAATTCAAGAAAAGATTTCAAATCTAAATATTGACGAGAATTATACAACCGCACTATTTGATGAAAATTGGATTTTAGTAAATTTTGAATCATTTCATAAAGAGTTTGCAGAAAAAGTGTCAATTCACAGCAAAACTAAAAGAGAACTTCAGTCAGATTTTGATACTCAAAAAGGAATAAAAGAAGGAGTTAAAAAAGCCAAGGCGGAATTATTAAATAATACTATTCCGCTTCCAAATAATATTCCTTCAAAAGGAATTATGGAAGAAATGTTGAATGATGAAATTTGCAAGGTTTGCAATCGGGAAGCTAAAAAAGGTTCAGAGGCATACGAATTTATGATGAAAAGGCTAAAAGACTACTTGGAAAGTCAAGTGGTTGAAGAGAATATCACTGAAAATGATGAACCACTTTTTAAATTTGACTATACCAACAGACTTGATAATTTAAGCATAAGTCACGAAGACAACTTAAAAAATCTTAGATTGATAAGAACAAAAATAAAAGAACTATTTGAATTTAATGAAGCCCGTAAAAAAGACCTTGCAGAACTTAATGAACAACTTTTAAATGAAAAAATTGAAAGAGAAAAAATAATTGGGAAATCAAACATTGCAGAAGAAAAGCTGATAGATGTTCTTAAGAATTACAACACTTGGCAAAAAGACCTCACAAATAAAAACATTGAGAAAGTAGATTATGCTTCGAAATTGGAAAAACTTAACGCAGAAATAGATAAAATCACAGAAAGAAAAGATAATATTGACACTCAATCAGCTAATTCATTCGAGATTCAAACTAGAAATATACTGCGTGATATTGAAACCATTTTTATTGATACCAAAAAGAAAAAGTTTGATGAATTTATTGATAAACTACAAATCAAGTCAAATATCTTTTTCAAAAAAATTAACATTGATGCTTTCACTGGCACAATCGTATTTATCCCGCGAAATAAAATTAATCGTACAATAGTAGAATTAGAATTGCAAGAAGATGGCAGGACTTTCTATAAGCCAAACCAATCATTATTAACCTCAATGCACATTTCAATCTTATTTGCAATTTCTGAATTGGCATCAGAAATTAAAGAAGAAAACTTCCCTATGATTTTTGATGCTCCAACTTCATCGTTTGGAGAAAACAAAACAGCTCAATTCTTGAACCTGATTTTTGAAACAGAAAATCAAAAAATTCTTCTTATCAAAGATTTTCTGTACACAGACAAAGCAACAAAAACACTTTCAATCAAGAAAGAATTTGAAAATGTTAGAAGAGACAAGGCATTTTGGGTGAAATTAGAAAGACCTTTTGATCCAAATAACTTGAAAACAATTAACTCACAAGTAATTCCAGTATAGGATGAAGAATTTATTTGAAAAATGGAAAACTAAAGAACCTGAGTTTGATATAAGATTTAGGGAATTATTATTTGACAAGTTAACTCGAAAAGGTGGAGGGTCTGAGCAGTCAAAAGAAGATAGAGGAAAACAATTTGCTAATAACTATGAATTATACATTTATGCGTTTTTCTTAGGACTATATAATGATGAGTTTCAACCAATAAAAAAGGGCGTTAAAAAAATTAGCTTTCGCTATCAAATTTCACTTTGGGGTAGTAAAGCCAACAGGTTTGATAGAAAGGACTTTACCAACTTACAAGAAAATATGTTTATTGCACTTTTAGCAAAAACGGACATTGATCTAGTAGCCCTTGAAAAAGGAGATTTGGATGAAGATGATGCGGTAAAATTATTGATTAAAACAATGGAATCTTACACCAACGGAGGACTAATTCTGATAAAGGAAAAACTGGAAGAAAACCCAAACTACTTCCTTCAACCCACTTCATTTTTGAATATGATTTTAGAAACGGAAAAAGTATAAATATCAAAAAATGTCTGAAAATTCAATAAAATATTTAACGAGCAAAGAAGCAAAGAAAGAACTCAAAGTTCAAGATTGTGGCTTGGCTCATATCAGAAATTCAGGCAAGTTACAATTTACAAAAAAGGGAAATTCCTATTTGTATTTAAAGGAATCTATTGAGAAGTATAAAACAAAGAATTAAGTAAATGGGAAAAGCCTACACACAAAAAAACACACACTTGCAAACCGCACAAAGCCAGCCCACAAGCCAAAGTTTGCAAGAGAGTATTTTTTATCCCAACCCTCGACAAATTAAAAACAAAAAATCTTCCCCTTCTCAAAAAAATAAAACTTATTCGACTGACAAACAAATGCATACGGACAACAAAAAAGAAGCACTAGGCGGTAACAGGCGTTTGGCTCAATGGCGGGTGACGTGGTTAATTGAACATTCTACCTCGCATCAACTTTTGTGGTGTATTGACAGTTTTGTGCTCCGAATGCCCGCCGTCTCCAAGCTGAATCACGTGGTGTGTCTTGAATCTTACCTTTCCTTATAGAGGATTGGGATGAATGCTGTAATCTACATGGAAGACATTATGCTTAAGTATAATGAATTGGA
>JAGYKU010000108.1 GCA_018401455.1 Flavobacteriales bacterium | reverse complement strand
GATTATAAAACATCGAATGGCTCTTTTTAAGGATTCAGGTAATGATGATGGTAGTTGGTCATCTTTTTTATGTCTATCTGGTACAAATCCACTGTAATCATTTATCCTGTTAACAATTGGCAAAACTGTATTTGAAGCCTCATCTTCTTCTAATGGACTAAACCCAAATACTTTTTCGGGTCCAATATAGTTTGAAGGAGCTGGGATATTTTTTATAAAGTTTCTCGGGAATAAATTTTGGTCATCTAACGGAATAAAAATATTGGCAAAAGGAGTTGCTGTATAGCCTACATAAGCATTCTTGCCAAATAGATTTAGTATTTGTGTGATCCATCCATTTATTGAACTTTGTTTTTCTGGGTCGTTAGAAATATTGATAGAGGCATTGTCTGCCTCATCATCAATCAACAATAATGATTTATTGCGGATAATCCTACCAAGCTCTGTATCTTCATCTGCTTGAGCTGCCAACCACTGATGAATTCTTCTTAGCACATGCGGGTTCTTCTTGATTATTGCGACAATTGGCTCTTTTGTATCAAAGTTTATTCCCAATGCATTGGCAGCACCTTGAGTAAAATCTCCTTTTTCTAAACTAGAAGTTAGAGAATGAGCAACATTTGTTTTACCAAATCCAGGTTTACCTACACCAATTTTAATACTTTGTTGATTAAATGCTCTTGTGTGTTGGGTATCAAATCCTAAAAAACTTTCATCAACTCGCAATTGAGTTTGACTCCTCAGATTGTTATGAATTCCCGCCAACACTATAATTAGACCAAATCCAGCATCAGCAGCTTTACATATTAAACCAGTGTAATTTGCTGTTTTCCCTGATTGAACTTGACCAACAACAAGACCTTTTTTATTGACTTTAATTTTTTCAGTTGGGTCAAATAGGTTATCAAGAATACTATCTGTTAGTCTGTCTAACTTATATACGACCTCAGGAGCAAAGTTTTTCTCCTCCTCAAGATATTGCCTATAGCTACCCCAAAAACCATTTGTAAAATCAATTTTTGAGCGTTTTTCACTCAGCCAAGGTAGATTCTCATCAGCCTTTTCAATTGACCTGAAATCCTCTTGACGGATTGTAAAAAGCTCTTCTACCTTTCTAATTAGCATTTCTCTTGAATCAGGAATTGGGAGGTTCATTTTCATAAAAGTATCAACTGCCGTTTCAACTTCCTGAACAGTAACAGAAGTCTTTCCGAAAAGAAGTTGCCTAATTATTTTTATTGGATCAATGTTACTCATTCGTTAATAAATTCTATGTATTCGGGATAAAAATTAAAAGGTTCTGTGTTGAGAATTCTTGCTTTTGCTTTTTCGATTGATAGACCACTTGCTACAAATCCGTTAAAAAGTTTTTGCATTGTTTCCTTAATTGCTTTGTGGTCTATACCTTCAAACGGTTGCGCGTGTGGTTTTTCATTTTCGCTTTCTTGAAGCGTGATTAAAGGCACAGGTATCGTTTCCTCAATGAACTGAATTACTTTTTCAATTTCTTTTTTTAAATCGCCCGATTTAGAAAGCAATTCATTTAAAAGCGGGTGATTCCGATTTATTTTATAGAATCTTTTACCGTGCCTAGCTCTTTCTTCCCAAAACGGAAAATATTCATCCGTAGACAATTTTCTTTTAAGCACCTTGCCCTTGTGTCTATAAACCTCTACAGCTTGATTTCTAACATCTTTTGCTAGAGCAAGAATTTGTTCACGGTAAATTGAAGGAGGTCTGGCGATAGATTTCTTGATGTCAATTTGCCAGTCATCATCAAAATTATTTGGTAAGTCAATTTGAATTCTACAAAGGTCATAATGTCCTTCTTTTTTAAAAAGGCCAAGCCAATCGCCAGCAACTAACAATCTACGATTTCTATAAACATAGAAACCTTGATGGGCTGTCCAACTATCTTTTGGACCTTTTCCATAATTGTATTGTTCTGCTGAAAGTTTCGAACGATGCGGTAAAACAAAACCTTTAATCTTTATTGAACCACCTTCTAATCTTGTTTCGGGTTTGCTTTGTAAATTATCTATTCCAATCATAAATGGATCCCAAGATTTTATTTCCCTCTGACGTAAATAGATTTTCAAACCTTCATCCATATATCTATGAAAAACCATAGATAAGTGAGATTTTACGGAATCCATTATTCCTAAAAACTTACTTTTTGCTTCTTCATTATCCTCTGAAGTATCCTTTGTAAGTCTATCCAAATCCCACCAAATTACACAAGTGCCTGTCTCAACAGTTTCTATTTTCTTAGTCCAGTTTTCTTCGTTAGGAATGTATCTAATTAATTTCCATACTTTTTCTTGATTAACAAAGTCCAAATCCCAAGTCCAAAAAGCAGGCTTGTAACCCTTAGCTTTAGAGAAAACAGTAAATTTTCTTGATTGCGAAAATGAAGCAGTCTTTAAGCCTAAACCAAAACGACCTAAATCATCTCGATTTCTTTCATCTAATGGATTTTTGCTTCCAGGACGCATAGCTTGAATGAGTTGTTCATTATTCATCCCAGTGCCATCATCTAAAACAGACAATGTTGTGTTTGAACCTTTCCAATCGTAAT
Organism: Flavobacteriales bacterium; assembly: GCA_018401455.1. Classification (GTDB taxonomy): domain Bacteria; phylum Bacteroidota; class Bacteroidia; order Flavobacteriales_D; family Parvicellaceae; genus Parvicella. Next base: position 787 of record JAGYKU010000108.1, on the reverse strand, counting down.
CAATCCATATATTTTTCGCTCCAGCCGTAATAGAATTATCAATAATGTCAGCAATAGCAGTTTCAATAGAATAACCAATCGCACGAAAGGTTTCAATCATTGAGCTTGCCTCTGGCTCAGCAGAAGTTGAGTGTATGTTGGTGTAGTCAATCATTACCCTTTAAGTGCTTTTAAAATTTCAAAGGCGATAGATTTAGCCATTAAAGGCGGTACAGCATTCCCAATTTGTTTAAAAGCGGCTGTTCTATTCGCTCCTTCCTTTACTCCTTCAAAATAATAGTCATCTGGAAAAGATTGTAGTCGCGCTGCTTCTCTTACGCTTATTGATCTATTTTGCTTACTATCAGGATGAATATAATAATGGCCATCTTTGGCAATATGGGCGACTACTGTTTGCGAGTAGGGTAAGTCAGAAGCAACCACTTTAAACCTGTCAAAAAATGAAGTACGATTTTGATGGGTCTTTAATCTTTCTGGTAAATCATTGTAGTTTAATCGTTCTTGTTTTTTATCCCATTTCTGAACGGCAATTTTATAAATTTCTTTATCTTGTTCTTTATGTGGTCTTGCAATATGTTGGGTTAAAATATCAATACCATTGCGTAAGGCGTGAGATTTTAAGTATTCTGTTGTTTCAGTTTTGTATTTTAAAAATCTGTCTACACCTTCACCAGCTTTTATTACAGGCAAATCGTCCAATAAATCTTTTACTAAATAATTGTTTTCAATTGCAATTTCTTCCAAATTTGGTATCCTAATCTTTTTGTTTTTTTGCCAACCAAGAATG
>JAGYKU010000107.1 GCA_018401455.1 Flavobacteriales bacterium | reverse complement strand
AATTACATGAGAGAGTGGATGGGTTCACACGAACAAATTGATGATATTTGTTTGATTGGTTTTAGAGTTTAGCTTTTCAATTGGCACACTTGTTGGATTAGTTTTGTGATAACCCATAAAAACTAACCAAAATGAAAAAAGTAGCAGTCTTAATAATAAGTTTGATGACGTTAGGATACGCTCAAGCTTCTCACAAAGGAATTTACGAACTACAAAGTACAGCAAGTGCTTTTGAATTTAGAAATGTACACAACAAATCTTTTCACATAGGTGAAAAACTAACTTACAGAGTCCATTATGGTTTTATAGATGCAGGTGAAGCCGTTTTAGAAGTGAAAGCTACAGACAAAAAAGTAAATGGTAGGTCTTTGATACATGTTGTCGGTAAAGGAAAAAGCTTAGGAACTTTCAATTGGTTTTTTAAAGTTCAAGACAGATACGAAACATATTTAGATGCCGAAGGACTTTTTCCTTGGATGTTTATCAGAAGAGTTTATGAAGGTGGATACGAAATCAATCAAGATTACACTTTTTACCAACACAAACAAAAAGTGCATGATGGCAAAACAACTTATGAAGTGCCACAAAATATCCAAGATATGATTTCTTCATATTATTACGCTCGTACACTAGACTTTAGCAATGCAAAATATGGCGATATTTTTGAATTTAATTCTTTTGTAGATGGTGAAGTTTACCCAGTGAAAATTAAATTTCTAGGTAAAGATGACATCAAAATTAGAAACGGAAGATTTGCTTGTTTGAAGTTTTGTCCAGTAATACAAACAGGAAGAATTTTCAAAAACGAAGAAGATTTAACAGTTTGGATTTCTGATGATGAAAATAAAATTCCACTTTTGGCAAAAGCAAATATTCTTGTAGGTTCAATTAAAATGGAAGTTACCGAATACAGTGGATTAAGAAATCCTGTAGCAAGAATAAAATAATCTATCTACAAATAAACTGCAAAAAATAAAATTGGAATAAATCTTTATTTATTTGCTAAAGGTTTCAAAAATTTAGCATCTATTATAAATGGTCCAAAAGGAAAAATAGCTCCCAAAAAACACATTACGTATATAGCGATGCTCCATTTGTATTTGTTTCCCACAATAACTACAAACACCATATAAATTACAAAAAGAAAACCATGAAGATTTCCAATAACGGTAACCCAAATAGGGGAGTCAAACATGTATTTCATGGGCATTGCGAAGAAAAATAATATTAAAGCAGAGATTCCTTCCCATATTCCAATCTTTCTTAATAGTGATAAATTATCCATTTGATATTTTTTTGTAAAGATACTATGGCAATTTCATTTTAATACAATTAATTCTCAAGAAATAACAAATCACATGTGTTTTTTAAATGCTCAAAACCATCACATAATCATCCATTATATAGCCTTTTCCAATATCAAAAACAGCTTCTTGGACAATTTCAAATCCTTTACTTTGGTAGATTTCTATTGAGTTGGTGTTGTACTTATTAACGGTTAACTCAATTTTATTTAGTTCATTATCTAAAGCATAGTCAATTACAAATTTAAGCACTTTATCAAATAGTTTTTTGCCCCTGAATGGTTCGTCTATATATACCTTACTTAAAAAAAGAGCTTCCTTTCTTTTTTGTATAGAAAAATATCCTGCAAGTTGGTCTTGAAGTAATAGTGAAAAGTAGCAATAACCTTCATTCATCTGCTTTGACATTGCTTTTGTAGATTGAAACTTTTCTAACATGTATTTAACTTGATCGATTCCAATAATTGGAGTGTAGTGTGCCTTCCATATTTTATGAGCCATCACTTCTATAGATTGTATTTCTTTTTTGTCTGATGGATTCACTTTTTTGATGTTCACTTTATCTTGAATATTCATCACCTTGTTGATGATTTTCTTAACAAGATGAATGTCTATCTTTTCTGGATTTTTATAATACAATGAAGCCATTAATTTTCGTGTTCCTTTATGTAATTGTGGAAATTCATCCATGATAAAAGCTCCATTCCAAAAGGTAATTGCAACTTCTTTGGTTTTGGTAGTCATTAAGTAACAAATTGCTTTGCCTTTGGAGTTTTTGTAAAATGGAATACCGTAATTAATAGAACTTTGGATGGAATTATCATGCTCCATTATTATTTCATGCAGAATATCATAAATTATTGAAATAACCTCAGGTTGATTAGAAATATAAAGAGCTACTGAAGTTGGCTGTCGATTCATTAAGTTAATAATTGTATTTGGGTATTTAGTACACGATAAAAAACATAAATATTTGAAAGTCAATAAATTAACTGTCTTTTCTCTTGTTTAAAGCCTTAGGAATCAGTATCTTAGAGGATGAATTCCACTTCGCCTCAAAGACTGACTCCCAAGGTTGACAACAAATATACAACCTTATTAAATGTTTTCCAAATGGAATATAGATAAAAATTGAATCTTGCTTTATTGAAAAAAATAGCCTGTTAATCAATATTTTACATCATGATTTATGCATTCTAGTCTTTCCTCCTAAACGCGAACACCGACTTGTCAGTCGTAGCCAACGCGAAGACTGACTTGTCAGTCGAAGCCAATGCGAAGACCGACTTGTTAGTCGAAGCCAAAGCGAACACCGGCTTGTCAGTCGAAGCCAAAGCGAAGACCGACTTGTCAGTCGAAGCCAACGCGAAGATTGATAATACAAACATCATCGATACAGACGCTCACTTTGGTCAGTCAGTATCGTGATGTTTATGCATTCTAGTCTTTCCTCCTAAAGTCGGACGCCTATAATACAAACATCATCGACCTGTTCGAGGGTTCCTTTCCAATCTTCAAATACTTGTAGTAATTGTTCTTTTTGTTGGGGCATCGGATGATGCGCAATGCTTATCAGAAGTTTTTTGAGTTCAGCAGCTTTAAACTTTTTCCCTTTTATTCCACCAAATTGATCTTGATATCCATCGGTGAATATGTAAATCAAATCTCCTGAATTTAGAGGAATATTATGTGTTGTAAAAGGTTTAGCGTTAGCATATTTACCTACTGGTTGTTTGTTTGCTTTGTACTCAATAATTTCATTGTTTCTAAGAATCCATATTGGATTGTTGGCGCCTGCCCATTGTAAATCATAAGAGTAGGGGAGCGCACCCTCAGAATTATCGATATTCTTTTTTTGTAAAGTGATCAGCGAAATGTCCATTCCGTCTTGAATTTCCCTTTGTGACTTTTCGAAAGTTTGAATCACTAAATCTCTTGCTTTGTCTAGAATATCAGCAGGATTGTTCAATCCAAATTCTACATGAGCTCGATGAAGGGCATTGCTACAAACCACACTAACCATGGCTCCCGGAACTCCGTGACCAGTGCAATCTGCTGCTGC
>JAGYKU010000106.1 GCA_018401455.1 Flavobacteriales bacterium | reverse complement strand
TCGAATCCGCTTGCAATTTGTCAATCACCAATTCGATATCGTGGGTTTTGTATCTGTCTAGTTTCATCAAAGGTTTGATATCCTTCAACTCACCATCTACTCTAACTTTCAAAAAACCTTGCTTTCTAGATTTTTCAAACAATTCTTTATAATGACCTTTTCTAGCCCTTACTAAAGGGGCTAAAATTATAATTCTTTTATCTTGATACGTTTCTTGAATGAGATTTAATATTTCTTTTTCAGAATATTTAATCATCGGTTCGCCAGTAGAAGGTGAATAAGCAGTTCCCACTCTTGCAAAAAGCAATCTCAAAAAGTCGTAAATTTCTGTAATCGTTCCAACTGTACTTCTAGGGTTTTTGCTTACCGTTTTTTGTTCGATAGAAATCACTGGACTTAATCCCGTAATTCTTTCTACATCAGGTCTCGCTAATCCTCCCAAAAATTGTCTTGCATAAGCAGAAAATGTTTCGATGTATCTTCTTTGCCCTTCAGCATAAATCGTATCAAAAGCCAGCGAAGATTTCCCACTACCGCTCAACCCAGTAATCACCACTAATTGATTTCTAGGAATTTTGATATCAATATTTTTGAGGTTGTGAGCTTTGGCTCCGAATACTTCAATAAATTCTTCTTCTAAATCATTCATTATTTCCAAATTTATTATCTGCAGGTGCTACTAAATCTAATCCAGTTTTGGGCTTAGGTAACAAAATCGTATATGTTTTTGTTTTGGGATTTGCCAAACTATTTGAAATCAACCAAGGATTGAGTTCTTTAAGTGTTTTGTAGTTAGTTCCGTTAGAAATGGCAAAATCTACCAAACTTTCAATTGAAGAATCTACTGTTATTGCTTTTGTTTCAAATGGTGGGTATTTGTCTTCCTCTCTAACGTGAAAACCGTAATTTTCGGGTTGTGATAAAATGTATTTTACGGCAACAATTCTATATACATACCTTGCTGTTTCAGCGTTGAGTAGTAAGTCATAATAATTATTTACTTTTTGCGCTTGAAGTCTATTCATCAAACCTGTTTTTCCCATATTATAAGACGCTGCTGCTAAAGTCCAATTATCAAACTTTTTATGAGCTTCTTTTAAGTATTTACAAGCAGCAACAGTAGCCTTTTCAACGTGATATCTTTCATCCACGTCTTTTGAAATTTCCAAATTGTAACCAGGAGCAGTTTGAGGCATAAATTGCCAATAACCTTTTGCTCCACTTGGAGAAGTTACATTAAGTAAACCCGATTCAATTACTGCTAGATATTTGAAATCTTCTGGAACATCATTTTCTTTGAGGATTTTTTCTATCAATGGAAACCATCTATAAGCTCTTTTGATATAAAAAAAGGTATTAGAATGCCAATAGGTATTGCTCAATAATTCCTTATCCAAACTTTCTTTCACTAAGATATTATCTACAGGAACAACTTCCCCAGCGAAATTAGCGTTTTCGGGCATTGGCAAACTGTAAATTTTATAATTTTCATTTATGGTACTTTGGTAATCTAAAGGAATATTTTGAGATTCATTATTTGAGGTATTGTCTAAAGTTTTTTCTTCAGAAGGAGATTGCGTAGCACTTATACACGCAATGAGAATGATACCAATAAATATCCCTAATGAGATCGAAACGATGTTAAATTTTTGAGTTTTCAAATTCTTTTGTCTTTGTTTTTTTGAGTAATGGAAAACAAAATAACAAAAACTATTACAAAGTAGGTAATAAACGCAAAAGAATGATACCAAAACCATTCTTCTATAAATCTATAAATTCCGATAGAAATAAACATTGAAAACACGCTTAAACCAACAAATGTAAACCCTACTTGACTGTCTGAAAGTCCAAGATAAGATAAGTGATGTGTTGTATGATCTTTTCCACCCACAAAAGGTGATTGTTTTCTTGAGATTCTATTAATAACAACAGAAGTGGTGTCTACAATAGGAATAATGAAGGCTATTAAAACCTGAACAATTTGCTGCACTGCTTGATTAGAACCTGAATATAATGTTCCGTTCCAAAGAAACTTTATTCCAATATATGCCAAGAACATTCCTAAAAACTGACTTCCAGTGTCTCCCATAAACATTTTAGAAGGGTGCCAATTGAAAAACAAAAAACCAACTAATGCTCCAAATATACCCAACATAGCCATATATTCGAAAGTTTCAAAACCATTTTGAAATGATGAAGAAATCAAACAAATAATGATAATACATAAACTTACAGAAGTGGTAATTCCGTCCATATTGTCGAGCATATTTATGGAGTTCATAATACCCACTACCCAAACTATTGTAAGCACATAATTCATCCAATCATTATCAAAAAGATTAATGACAGTTCCTGTTAATATCAAAACAACTCCACAAAGAATTTGAATCCCAAACTTCAAAAAAGGTTTAGTATCATAGGCGTCATCTGCTAATCCCATAAGAAAAGCCAATGCAGTACTTGTCATCAAACCAATTGCAGTATAATCTTTAAATACAAGATTAGGATCAAAAAACATTGAAAAACTTGCCGTAGATAAAAGAAACGCGATATAAAAAGAGATACCACCTAATGCAGGTTTAGAGACACTACTCCATCTAATTATGGGACCTTCTTTATCTCTAATACCAAGAGTGGTAGCAAATTTCAAAAATATAGCATTTATGAATAGGCTAAAAAAGACTATTGAAACAAGAAAACTTGCGTAAACAAGAAAAATATATTGAGAATTCTCCATCAAAAAGGTGATTTAAATTCTTTAAAAGTTTCACCTAATTTATCCTTGTCAGAAATGATAGGATTCGAAACATTCCAATCGATATTCAGTGAACTGTCATTCCATAAAATGCATCCTTCAGTTTCAGGATGATAATAATCTGTGCATTTGTAAGTGAAAATTGTATCATCTTCCAAACTCAAAAAGCCGTGAGCCATACCTTTGGGAACAAACATCATATGGTGTTGAATTGCGTCTAATTTAATTTTAAAATGTTCACCATAAGTGATAGATCTAGGTCTAATATCTACTACAACATCTAATACACTACCTTGAACTACTCTTACAAGTTTATCTTGAGCATAAGGAGGGCTCTGAAAATGCAATCCTCTTAAAACATTACTATTAGATTTAGATTGATTATCTTGAACGAAATCTACAATTAGACCAGTAGTATCAGTAAATTTATTAGCATTAAATGATTCAAAGAAATATCCTCTCTCATCTCCAAAAACTTTTGGTTTAATTATATATAAACCTTCTATATTTGTTTTTTCTACTTCCATTAGAGGCGACAAATTTACAAAACTTTTTGTCGTTATATAGAAAATTAAAAAAAATCAACTTTAAATTTAAATTAAACCTACATAAATTTAAATTTTAATCTTTAGAATAGGATTTATTTCTTTTGAATATATTTTTGATTTTTTCCCATCCAGAAATT
>JAGYKU010000105.1 GCA_018401455.1 Flavobacteriales bacterium | reverse complement strand
TAATTATCAATCTAGAACAAGTAGAGTACATCAATAGTAATGGACTGAATAGCTTAATCTCTATTTTAACCAAAACAAGAACAAGAGGTGGCGAAGTGATACTTTGCAACATCAATGAAAAAATTGATAAACTTTTGCTTATCACAAAACTCAATAGTGTTTTCAACACGGCAGATTCTATCGAAGATGCTATACAAAAAATGAATTTATTTAATCAAAATTAATATCGCTAAATAATGGCTGTAGATGTATTACTAGGACTTCAATGGGGAGATGAAGGAAAAGGAAAAATTGTAGATGTTCTAACTCCAAAATATGATATCATCGCTAGATTTCAAGGTGGCCCAAATGCTGGACACACTTTAGAATTCGAAGGAATCAAACACGTTTTGCATACCATTCCTTCTGGAATATTTCACAAAGGCGTGAAAAACGTGGTAGGAAATGGTGTTGTAATTGACCCAGTGGTTTTGAAAATTGAAATTGACAAATTAATTCCAATGGGAGTCAATGTCAAAGAACAATTACTTATTTCCAGAAAAGCTCATTTGATTTTGCCTTCTCACAAATTGCTAGACAAAGCCTCTGAAATTTCTAAAGGTAAAGCAAAAATCGGTTCTACTTTGAAAGGAATTGGGCCAACTTATATGGACAAAACGGGTAGAAACGGACTGAGAGTTGGAGATGTTTTTGCACCGAATTTCAAAGAATTGTACAACGCTTTAGTTGAAAAACACAAAAATATTCTCAAAAACTTTGATTTTGAATTTGACATTGAATCTTTAGAAAAAGATTTCTTCGAGGGAATCGAAACTTTAAAATCTCTTACACCAATCGATAGTGAGCATTACCTTAACGATGCTTGGAAAAATGGCAAAAAAATTCTTGCGGAAGGTGCTCAAGGAACTTTGTTGGATGTAGATTTTGGTACTTATCCATTTGTGACATCTTCTAACACGATTACTGCTGGAACTTGCACAGGATTGGGAATTGCTCCAAACAAAATTAAAAACGTAATTGGAATTTTCAAAGCGTATTGTACAAGAGTAGGTAGCGGTCCTTTTCCAACAGAAGAAGACAACGAAATCGGTGAAAGAATAAGACAAATTGGAAATGAATTTGGGGCTACCACAGGAAGAGAAAGAAGATGTGGATGGATTGATATTCCTGCATTGAAATATGCTATAATGATTAATGGTGTCACAGAGTTAGCGATGATGAAAGGTGATGTTCTAGATTCTTTTGAAACCATAAAAGTTTGCACGCATTACATACACAATGGCGAAAAAATCGACTATTTCCCCTACTCTATAAACGACAGCGTTACTGAACCTGTTTATAAAGAAGTAAAAGGATGGCAAACAGATTTGACCAAACTTAAAGGCGATGACGAAATGCCAGAAGCTTTGACCAATTATATCGATTATCTTGAAGCATTACTGGAAGTTCCAATCTCTATCGTTTCTGTAGGTCCAGACAGAAAACAAACCATCATGAGAAAGGAATTGGCAAGTTAATTTACGACAATATTTAAAACCTATAGAAAGTCCAATATATTCATTTGTGTTGGACTTTTTTATTAAAAATAAGTTTGATAATTTCAATTAAAATTAATGCTAGATTCAACCAATTTTAACCATCAAATTCATTGTGTCACCAATTTTGAAGATTTAGTTTCCTTCTCTTATGTTGGCGAAATAAATGCTGTTTGCTGGAAACGTGAACTCATAGGTGATTTTTCTGAAATTGTAAATTTATTGGCAAGCAGTGAAAATATAAAAGAAATTTCTGAAAAGGAACTTCTCCAACTTCAACTAAGTAAAGAAGGACAACTGGCAAGAGAAATTATTTTGAATGACCTAAAGAATTTGAAAACTCTTGGCGCTGCTCCTGTTCTCAATGTGATTAAAAATTATGAAAGAGATGATGCTTTGCCATTTTTCTCTACAGATGTGTATTCTTTTCACGTAGATCGCTCTCCTATTCCAACCCATACTTTCTTGTGTACTTATTATGGTGAATCGAGCGATATTTTGCCGAATTCACAAGCCATACAAAAAATACTAATTCCCGAAGTACGTGACGAACTCAAAAAACTATATCAAGGTTCTGAAGATGGTTTTGAAGACTTTTTGAGTGAATATTTCTTCGATTTACATTACCAATCGACACCCAATGCGCAACCTATTAATTTAGGTAAAGGTAACTTATGGAGATTGGCTGTTGACCATCCAGAAATTCAAGTTCCGCCTTGTATTCATAGAGCACCCAAAGAAAAAAATGGAGAATCGAGGTTGTTGTTGATTTGTTAAAAAAACATACAATAATGGTTCTCATTATATGTAACCATCTTTATGTTAGTCTCAAAATAAGAATATTTTCACGTTACTTTACTAACAATAAAAAAGACAATATTCAATTCAGAAAAATACCAAAATCCACCCTATGAAAACTTACGCCATCGAAATTAAAGAAACACTTTCGAAAGTAATTGAAATTGAAGCCAATACCGAAGAAGAGGCGCTTTTGAAAATTAAAAAATCATGCATTTTTTGGGGTTTTAAAAATTAATAGACTAAATTAGAGGCGATTTGAGTAAAGTAAAGAAATATCAAAGTGGATGCAAAATTCCAAATTGATAATTTTGATTTTATCAATAGTTTTTTAGTTAGGGTAAAATTATGGCGAATTCGACACAATAAGAATTGAATATGGCAAAGAATAAAAAAATAGAAGTAAAAGGAACTGAAATTACCATTTTTAAAGGTGATTCAGAAGATTTTATCTCACTTACAGATATAGCTCGGTATAAAGATGCTGCCAATATGGATACCATCATTCAAAACTGGCTGAGAAATCGTAATACCATAGAATTGCTTGGTTTTTGGGAGCAAATGTATAATCCAAATTTTAAACCCCTCGAATTCGAGGGGTTTAGAAAACAAGCTGGTCTAAACAGTTTTGTGCTAACTCCCAAACGTTGGATAGAAACAACGAATGCCATTGGAATTATATCTAAATCTGGTCGTTATGGAGGTACTTTTGCTCACAAAGACATTGCCTTTGAGTTTGCTTCTTGGATATCTATTGAGTTCAAACTCTATATCATCAAAGAATTCCAACGTCTCAAAGAAGACGAAAACGACCGCCAAAAACTGGATTGGAATCTACAACGTACCCTTGCAAAAGTCAATTACACCATACATACAGATGCCATTAAAGAACGACTGATTCCCGAGAGACTCAGTGGAAAACAAACATCTTTGGTCTATGCCTCTGAAGCCGATTTGCTGAACATGGCACTTTTTGGCAAAACTGCTTCTGATTGGCGTGCAGAAAATCCAGACACCAAAGGTTCACCTGCAGGTAGGCATGGCAACATGCGGGATGATGCTACGCTCGAGCAACTAGTTGTACTCTCCAATTTAGAAAGCATCAATGCAGTTTTAATTCGTCAAGGTCTCACTCCATCGGAAAGACTCATTCAACTCAACCAAATTGCCATTACCCAAATGACCTCTTTGGTCGATAATGCGAACTTGAAAAAA
>JAGYKU010000104.1 GCA_018401455.1 Flavobacteriales bacterium | reverse complement strand
TTTTTCTATCAGGATCGGAATACCAATAATATATACCGCTATTTCCTTCTCTCATTTGGGGATACTTTATCAAATAATACTTCCAGTCTTTCAACTTGTTTTCTGACAGCAGATAATTATCAATAACGGTTGATATATGAGTGGACATGTCCTCTTTATCTGTTTGTAAAAACTGAAGTAAAATATCTTTCGTGTTTTCAAAGCGTTTCCTCTTTTTTGATAAGGTAAATAATTCACGCCAAGTAGAATCGTTGGAATTACCCAGCATAAAACGCCATGATGCTAACTGTGAATAATCACCTAAAGTGAGTAATGCTCTACTTATGTCGATAAATGAATTATTGCCATCAAATAGCAGCATGAAATTATTGGCTAATAATTTGAAATCCTGATTTTCAATTAAACCAATAATAGCAGTATTGCCCTGAAATAAACGGTGATCCTCCAACTCGTTTAAAAGATCTATTTGATCAGTATTTTCAGATCTCCATTGGATTTTTTCTAACTCTTGCTTTTTTTGGAGTTCACTGTACCCCATAGTTTTGGTGTTTACTTCACCTTTAACTATTATATGGTATGTATCTTCAAGTAAAGCCTGTAATCGAGTTTCCCTAATTTCATCGGGTGAGTTGAAGACTAAATTTCTAACTATCCTAATTCGTTCCGTAAACTGTAAGATGGTAACAGATTCGGTATTTAGCAAGTATTCTTGCACAGCATACAACAGAAGTGTGTTGTTTAAAGAAAAACTTCTACGTTTTCCGGTAGTTATGCCATAATTATGGCAGCAAAGAGAAAATAAATTTGGATGTTCAGAGAACAATAAAACCTTTCCTTTTTCATAGGATATGGTAGAAAATATAGTGTTAAAAAAAGTGGAAATATCGCCTAGTTCTTTCCATTTGTCAAAAGAATTAAAAAGAACTTTTAAGTTTTCTTGGGCATTCTCATTCTCAACACCATAAACCTTATTAGATAATTCAAAATCGTTTTCAAGGATTTCTATTTCATGCTGATAACAAATCATTTCAGTAACAAAACGATAATATTTCATAAACTCATCGTCAATCACATCATCATCACCTCTATATTTCCAAAGCATATCTACCCAGTCCACATCAACCTTTTTAATGAACTCAGCATGTAAGTCAGCTGAAACTTCTAGGATTGTTTTTTCAAAGTCAGCTTTAAAATGTTCAAAAGGGGTAAGAGGTTTTCCTCTCGAATTCATTTTAATGTAGAGCGTATCTGTAACTCCCATTTCTTCCAATGGCAAAAAATAAAAGCTAATTGGAGGATTTTCATCATCTAAAAGTCGTTCCCACAGATTAAATTGATCTTTGAATGTTTCATGTAACTTATCAATCATAACAAGCATTGCTTTGATTGTTGGGTCTTTCTCCCATGAAAACATAAACCAGTTTTGATCCATAATCCATTCCGATAATGAATCATTTTCAAAATCCGGTGTACACTCTACCAGCTTATCGCAAAAATGTTGTGAGCTAAAACGTGTTTTGTAAGTGAAATTTTTAAAAAATTCGTGGTTCTCTTGGGGGATACTCTCATGCTTAGCGATATACCAATGCAATAGAAAAAGAGTAGTTAATCTTTGCTGTCCGTCTAAAGGAATTAACTTTCCATCTTCGATATTTCCGTAAACGAAATCTAATTTAATTGCATCTTCTGCACCTTTGGTTAAAGCAGCACTTAACGCTTTAACAAATTGGTTTCGTATTCTTTCAACCTCTTTAGTTTCTCTGCCTTGAGCATAGTCACGTTGTATAATTGGAATTTCAATAGAATGAATGATAGAACCATCGGTTAATTGTTGTCCAAAAATCTGATTAAATGTTGTGGGTACTGAATTCATAGTTCTAATCTTTTTTTTGCTCTTGTTTCAAGTACTGAATTATCATTCCTTCTTCGCCAATCATATTGTTTATATAAGCTTTGCGGTCTTGTTCTCCCCAAAAGTGCAGTTGATGATCTTTTGATTCAGTATAGTACTTTAAGAAAACTCTGCGAGTACCAATGGGAATGTATTCCCCAGCCTTGTCCATTTCCAATATTTTATTGCGTTTTACATCAAAAGTGGCATTGTTTAATGCGGAATTGTTTGCAGCACTCAACAAAGCCATATTCGAAATAGAATCAACATAACTTCTATCATCGTTTTCCGAAAGACATTCAAAAACTTCAATAAATAGGGCATCAAAAATTTCCTTAGTAATGCTTTCTATATTGTCATCAATTTTTTGAATTAACTCATTTACTTTGAGAGCCTCTTTAGTCGATTCAGGCAATTGTTCCAAGGATGTTTTGTGTAGTCCCAGCCATTCTTGTTGATCCTCTTTTTTATTCAATCCTTCCGACTGTTGGGCATGAATATGCTCTAAGCTCCAATTGTTACTCTTGTGTTTATCAAAGGAATATTTTACCGAAGTATCATTGAGTCTTCGGATGGTTTCAACATTGTGTAGCAGTAGCACTTTTTCAATACGGCCCTTATCCTTTTGATTATCATAACTTAATCCTAAAACGTCTTCAACTGTTAGGTTTAATTTATTCCTAATTTCTTGATCTAAGCTGGCTTCAAATTCTCGTTTCGTAAGCCCTTTCGATTCTTCAATGATAGCCGGCATAGATTTACCAATTGCCACTAAATAACCTACTTTGTGATAAATATCTCTTTTTTCAAACCATTCTTTTAGGATTAGAAAATAAGCTTGAATTTCTTGCCAAATTTTTACTTTGGACTCCGTTTTTATTTGATCAATAAAATAATAGAATGTATAGAACTGTTCCTTTTCATCTTGTTTTTTATTCGCCATTAAATTGAAAATCAATTCAATTCTTGTGGCATAATCATTAGGAGATTGATTGGTTAAGAAATACCAAAGGTTATTATCTTGTAACTCCTTCTCAATTAAATCCCAACTTGTTGATATTTCTAATTGTTTTTCTTCCGTAATATCAACTGCATCTTTAGATAAGAATAATGCTTTAACAAGTTCAGCATTAGTTAATGGTATTTTCCCAATATTTAATCGTGTAAATAAATCGGTCGAGTCAACTTCGGTATTGACCTTGTACCAAATAACTTTTACTCGTTCCCCAAAGTATTTGTATAGATTAATTGCCTTTAAGTTACGGTCGCCTGTACTTGAATCATTAAACCAATCTTCAATTGCAGTATAAGCGTTGTAAATATGAAAAAAGTCTATGTTCTCATTTGCTAACTCTTCGTCTGGATTGTTCAAGAACTCAGCACTCTTAACTCTTGTTTCATAGGTTAAAGAAAAGTTTACCTCAATAAAAGGCAACACCTGCTTCATGTATTTGATTATCAAAAACAGAGAAGTACTTCTTTGCTGTCCATCAATTAATTCGTAGGTATTGTTTGGCAATTGTTTTACTACAATTGGCTGCAAGCAATAGTTGTTATCTCCATTTTCCCAAATGTCATTTAGAAGCATTACAATATGCTCTTTTCCCCAGCGATAACCTCTTTGGTAAGAGGGGATGAAGAAATCGCCTTTTATATCGTTCACTAATTTTGGTTCCAAAACCGCTTGCTCCTTATTACTCATCGCATCTTATAATAATTTGGATAATACTCTCATTTATTGGATGTATCATTACTTATTTC
>JAGYKU010000103.1 GCA_018401455.1 Flavobacteriales bacterium | reverse complement strand
TTAAATGAAAAAAAAAGTGAAAAACATCTTTGTAGATTCCAAAAATGAATTATTTTTGCAGTCCGTTTAGAAATAAGAAACCTAAGGGAAGGTACTAAAAAGATATTACAATGAGCAAAAGAACATTTCAACCATCGAATAGAAAGAGAAGAAACAAACATGGTTTCAGATCTAGAATGGCTACCAAAAACGGTAGAAAAGTAATTAACGCTAGAAGAAGAAAAGGTAGAAAGAGATTAACAGTTTCTGATACACCTCTTCACAAAAGATAATTTATAAGTTATTTTCAATTGAAAAAACTCTGTCTATTTTTAGATGGAGTTTTTTTGTTTATTAAAATCTGATTCATTAATTGCTACCCAAACATCATCTTTGCATTCCATCATATCTTTGATTCTCAAAAACTCTGGATATTGTTTGGCTTCAATTACGTAATGAAAAGTTTTGCTTCCAACGAAACTAATTTCCTCAAAAGATTTTTCATTATTGATTTTAAAATAGGTTTCTGAATTTTTATATTTTCTGTAAATTGGAAATTCCATCAGCGCATTGATTAGTATTGAGGCAAATTTAAGAATTTTAAAACTTTAAAAGAACATTACCAAAAGTGATTTGTTAGATAATCAGTAACTTTGTGCAATCAAAACATTGGTGAATAATGGACGAAATTAAACTTTGGAAAGAGGCAAGAGAGGAAATCTCAAATGGAAATTTTATAAAAGCATTGGAACTGCTCAATAATGCTTTGAGTATCAATAGTAGTAATACAGATGTGATTTCCGAAAGAGCGGTAGTTTTCTTTCATATGGGAGATAAGAAAAAATCACTTTCCGAGTTGGATAGATGTCTTGAAATGGATCCTGAAAATCCCTACAGATACTCAAGTAGAGCCTACATCAAATCTACTATGGGATTGCTAGACGAAGCCATTGATGATTACGAAATTTGTGTTACAATGGATCCTAACGACCCCATTGCCTACAACAATTTGGCATTGCTTCTCGAAAGAAAAGGTAGATTGGAAATGTCCAAAAGATATTTCAAAAAAGCAGAAGAATTGGAAGGAATTGATAGGTCAAAAAGACAAGAAGTAGAAGATGTAGCGCCTCTTGAAATTAGTGAAGATAAATCACGACTAAAAGTTGAAGAAACAACTAAAGAAAGTCAACTAGAAGACAAAAATGAAGAAAAATGGTCTGTTGTAAAAGATGTTGTGACTAAAAAATCCGTTTTTAAGGAATATATATCTTTTGTTACCAACGGATTTAAAATTAAAAAGAAAGAAGATTAAATTAAACTTCATTTTCAATTATAATTTTTAATTTAACCGACTCAAGATAAATTGTAACATTTTATGAGTAAGTCATTCGTCAGAAAGGTCAGTGAAAAATTATTGTCAGATGTAAATGACAATGGTTTAAAAGATTGTTTGATAATCATTCCTTCTCAAAGAATTGGTTTGCACCTCAAAAAAGAAATATCGGAGCTGGTTTCAAATGCTACTTTTTTACCCGAAATTATTACTGTTGATAATTTTTTGACACAACAATTCGATAAAGTTTCTGTAGATAATATTTCCATTTTTTTCGAATTATACCTTTCTTACACCAAAGTCTTTCCTCAACCCGAATCCTTTGATAGTTTCCTCAATTGGGCGCCTCAAATCATCAGTGATTTCAGTGAAATTGATAAATACCTTTTGGAATCCAAAGATGTGTTTAGAAATTTAAAATCCATCAAAGAAATTGAGTCTTGGAGTTTTAATGCTGATGAACTGACCGAAACACAAAAGAAATTTATGGAGTTTTGGGAACATCTAGGGCAACTGTATGAACTGTTTCATAAGGATTTAGCAGAAAAAGGATTGACAACCAATAGCAATATTTATAAAACTATTGCCTTAAATCCAATTCAATACATCACGAAATTAAATTACAAGAAAATTTACATTATTGGTTTCAATGCCTTGGCAACTAGTGAAACGATGATTTTTAAATATTTGTTGAATTCTAATTTAGCTGAAATTATTTGGGACGCAGATCCATATTATTTGAACGATAAAGAACAAGAAGCGGGTTTGTTTTTAAGAAAAAATATGGCTTGGTCTAATTTTAAACCTTCTACTGAGCAAAATATTTTATCGAATCCTAAGCATATATTCATTCATGCTGCTAATTCTAATTTAGATCAAACACACATTACGTCCAAAATTTTAGATAGCAACCCACTTTTTCAAACTCGAAAAAGTGCTGTTATTTTTTCTGATGAATCACTTTTGAGACCAATGCTCAATGTTTTGCCCGAAAATATTGACAAACTCAATGTGGCAATGGGTTATCCTTTGCAGTCTTCAAGTGCTTTCACGCTTTTAGATCAACTGTTCGATTCGCTAAAAAACATATCAAGATACAAACAAAAAAGCAGTCTTTATTACAAAGATTATGAACTCATTTTTCATCACGAATTGGTACAGCCCATGCTTGAAAAGTGGAAAGTAAAAACGAAAGACATTGAATTAAAAATCAATAAGCAAAACTTTACCTATCTACCAAAAGATGTTATAGCAGATGCTTTTGGAACTTCTTACGATAAATTTCAATTTCTCTTTTACGATACTAAAATCAGTATTTCAGAACTCACTGTTTTTGTTTCCAAATTTTTTGAAGATGTAAGAAATTTTGCTCTAGAAACTAGTTCAGATTTAATTGAGCAAGAAGCTCTTTTTGTAGTGCTCACTTCCTTAAAGAAAATGGCAGTTTTGCTAGAAAAATATCCTTATGTAAATTCGCCCGAAAGTTTGTTGTTGTTGATTAAAAAAGTCATAAAATCAAGCAAAATTTCTTTTTTTGGAGAACCTCTTCAAGGGTTACAAATGTTAGGTTTGTTAGAGACAAGAGGCTTGGATTTTGAAAATTTGATTTTACTTTCTTGCAACGAAGATATTTTACCTGCTTCTAGTTTTTCACAATCACTAATGCCTTATGATTTAAGAAATTATTTAGGATTGCCCAATAAAGAAGATAAAGAAGCGATGTATGCCTATTATTTTTATAGATTGTTACATTGCGCCAAAAATGTTCATTTAGTTTATAATGCAGGCGCTCCTGACGGAATGTCCACCAATGAAATAAGTAGATATTTACTTCAAATAAAGAAAGAATTAGTTTCTGATAATATTAAAATTACTGAAGTTCAAGCCCAATTGCCCAATACTGATAGAATAGAAGATGTTTTTGAAGATCTTATTTCTAAAAATGAATTTCAAACGAGAGTTAATCAATTGCTCAGCCAAGGATTGTCGGCTTCTTCTATCAACAATTTTAAAAACTGTCCTAGAGATTTTTTCTTTAATTATATCCTCAGACACAACGATAGCGAAAGGGTAGAAGAACATATAGAATCGAGCACTTTTGGAACGATAGTGCACGAAGTTTTGGAACAACTTTACAAAGATGCAGGGAAGGTAATTACAAAAGATTTGGTAATTAAAATGTTGTCTTCATTTGAAAATAATTTGAAAGAAGTATTTGAAAAATATTTTCCAAGTGGAAATTTTCAATCAGGAAAGAATTTGTTGCAATATGAAACAGCAAAATACAGTATCAAAAAATTCTTAAATGCTGAATTAGATTTTATTCAGAAAAATGGGGCTATAGAAATCATAGGTCTAGAAATGAAACTAGAAAAAGTCATTGCTTTTGAATACAACAATATCGAATACTCAGTAAAACTGAAAGGAAG
>JAGYKU010000102.1 GCA_018401455.1 Flavobacteriales bacterium | reverse complement strand
AAAATGAGGTATTTCGTAAATGAGAATCGTGAAATGCTAATAAGAAGGATTGAAGAACTTTACACCATTAGACAAGATGAGTTTGGAACTATTTTAAAGGAAGACGAAAATAATCCTTGGTTAAATGAAAAAAGAGCCGAAATTGATTTCGAAAATGGTTTCTGGGGAAGATATAGAGAATATTTAGAAATAGAGAAGAACTTTGCGCCAGATGTCATTAACAAATTAGACAGAATTACAGATAGTATTCTTGATAATTTTTTTGACCCATCCCTTAAAGTTACAATTAACAAAAAAGGATTAGTAGTTGGGCAAGTTCAATCAGGTAAAACAGCTAATTATACAGGTCTAATTTGTAAAGCGGCAGACGCTGGTTTTGGTTTAATTATTGTTTTGGCAGGAATTCATAATAACCTTAGAAGCCAAACGCAAATTAGAATTGATGAAAGTTTTTTAGGGTTCGACACACAACACACCAGAGCATTTGACCAAAGAAGTATTCAAATAGGTGTTGGAGACCCATACTTTGGTTCACCAATCGTTGCTCATTCTTTAACTTCAAGTATTGAAAAGGGAGATTTTACTCAAGGTGCAGCAAACGCACTAGGATTAAACTTTAACACTTCAGAACCAATTGTTGCAGTTATTAAAAAAAATCCTCACGTTCTCAGAAGAATTTACCAATGGTTGGCAGCACAAGCAAATGATGATAGTGAACTTGGGCGTGTAATTAGAAACAAATCTCTTCTGCTTATTGATGATGAAGCAGATAATGCTTCAATAAATATTTCTAACGACCCTGAAAGGCAAAGTTCTATTAATGGCTGGATAACTCAAATACTTAATCTATTTGGGAAGAATGCTTATGTTGGTTACACTGCAACACCATTTGCCAATATATTTATTCCCCTTGATGACCAAAACCTATTTCCAAGAAACTTCATAAAGAACATTCCAGCTCCTTCAAATTACATTGGTCCAGAAAAAGTTTTTGGATTTAGCCCATTGAATGATGATGAAACTTCTGACACAGTTCTTCCAATTGTAAATAAAATCAATGATTATAGAGATTTTGTGCCTGATAGACATAAAAAAGATGACCAAAAACCTTCTTCTCTTCCAGAATCCCTAAAAAAAGCAATTCGCTGTTTTATAATTACCTGTGCCATAAGAAGATTAAGGGGCCAAACCTCAGTTCATAACTCTATGCTTATTCACGTTTCGAGATTTGTGCTATGGCAGGATCATATTGCGGAATTGGTTTCAAATCAGTTCATTTATTACCGAAGAGGAATTGACCAAAATGACGCAGTAATTCTCAATGAATTTAAATCAACATTTGAACAAGATGAAAATGGTTATAAATCTTATGTTTCAGTTTCTAAACAAATATTAGATTCTGACCTCAAAAATTTAGATTCTCAAATACAAATTCATCAATGGAGTGAAGTACTGCAACATTTGAATGGTGCCGCATCACGTATTGAAGTGAAATCAATTCACGGTGGTTCTGGTGAAGCATTGGACTATTTTGACCACAAAAATGGCCTTTCAGTAATTGCAGTAGGAGGGAATAAACTGTCTAGGGGATTGACTTTAGAAGGGCTTTCTGTAAGTTACTATTTAAGAGCATCAAGAATGTATGACACCCTGATGCAAATGGGTCGCTGGTTTGGATTTAGAGGAGGATATGTAGATTTATGCCGTTTATTTACAAGCCGAGAGTTAAATGAGTGGTTCTGCCATATTACACATGCATCAGAAGAACTTAGAGAAGAATTTGATTATATGACGGATGTTGCGGGTTCGACTCCTGAACAATATGCTTTAAAAGTTAGAACCCATCCTGGCGTACTACAAATTTCTGCTACAAATAAAATGCGCTCGGCAATCAC
The DNA here is from genome assembly GCA_018401455.1 of Flavobacteriales bacterium. Classification (GTDB taxonomy): domain Bacteria; phylum Bacteroidota; class Bacteroidia; order Flavobacteriales_D; family Parvicellaceae; genus Parvicella. The sequence continues at coordinate 2,106 of JAGYKU010000102.1, read as the reverse complement.
TGTTCAGATTTCTTGGGCTGGCAGATTGGTTGAATCTTATGAGTTTAAAAAAGATGTTTCAGTTATTGATAATAATTTTAGGAACACTCAACAATTCTTCTCAACATTATCAGTTTTTAAAGAACCAAGACCTAAAAATGCCTTTGTATGGTATGATATTCCGGCAAAACAGGTCATTACTTTTTTTGAAGGAATTCAATCGGTAGAAAATCTTAAAAAAGCCGAGCCTAGAAAATTAATTCAATTCATTAATGCCCAATTGAGAAATGGTGAATTAACGGATTGGCGAATTGCTTTAATGTCCAAACCTAATGCTGAAAATAGTTCTTCCTTTAAAATAAATGGACATGAAACCCAGATTGGGCAATGGAAAAGAACCGAAGATGATAAAAACTCAAATGAACAGATTTATTATTTAAGAAAATCGCATATCATAAGTCCTTCAGATGAATTTATTGATTTCTCAAAGGAAGAAAAAGTAAGGGCAATGAAATTAACTAACCTTCACAGAAAGAAAGAAGGTGATGCAATGTATCCAAATGGACAACTAGTAAGAAATGAAAGTACATTAAGGAATCCTAAAAATCCATTGTTGTTAATCTATTTGCTAGACCCAGAAGAAAGTATTGATCCAAAAAACCCATTACCTAAAGGCACTAACCCTTTTGTTGGCTATGCAATAAGTTTCCCAAAAAGTAATTTCAACGCACCAGTGTCTTATGCGGTAAATGAGGAACTATTAGACAAATTTGATATAGTTGAAGAAGATTTTGAAGATTATGGAGATGACGAAGATTGAAAATATTTGGCTTGGCTTAGAGGCTGATGCATCAAATCACTCAGGCTTGCTATATAAGCGGTATTCTGTGGAGGTTTTGCCAGATGTTTTTATTGCCCTGAAAGCTCCTGAAAAACTCAGGTGTATAGCGTTTAGAATAAGTGCTTCTTTTTCTTTTGACGGTAATCAATGGAATAAGCTAAAAGACATCAAGATTGAAACGCTACCTGATGACCGAGATAAAACAAAGAAGTTTTTACTTATTCTGTTACTCAACAAGCAACACAAAGACATTTTTTCTACGCTATGTGAGGATTTGATTTTTGGAGTGTCAGAGGTAACCACAGAACAGACTTTAGTAGAAAAACTATTAGAACGTTTGGCTAAATGGCAATCATTATTTGAAAAAGTTGGCAAACAAGGTTTATCAGACGAAGCACAAAGAGGACTTTACGGAGAAATTTATTTTTTACGTTTTTTCTTGAATAATACAGCTGATAAAAACTATTGCCTTAAATCTTGGCTTGGTCCTGAAAAATCAATTCAAGACTTTCAATATGCTAATTGGGCAGTTGAAGTAAAAACCACGCACGGTAATAATCATCAAAAAATTCATATCACTAGTGAACGACAGTTGGATGATTCTATTATTGAAAAAATATTTCTGTATCATCTTTCACTTGACATAAGGGTTGGCAATGGAGAATCATTGAATTCACTTATTGATGAAGTTTTGGAGATATTGAAAGAGAATACAATGGCTTCCAATCTGTTTAAACTAAAATTATTGGAATCTGGATATTACGAAATACATAGGCCTTTATATGACGAAAGAGGTTATACCATTCGCCAAGAAAACCTCTACCGAGTTTCCGGTAATTTCCCAAGAATAACCGAAAATCAAATTCCTATTGGTGTTGGTGATGTAAAATATTCAATTGTTCTATCCGAATCGGAGGAATGGAGAATAGATCAAGAGACTCTTTTGAGCGAAATACAATAGCATTTTTATGGAAAACAAAGAATTACAAAAGTTCTATATAGATATTCAAGAAGAAATTAACTCAAGTTTAATCTCTGAGGAAGAAGGAACAAATCCAGAACAGATTTTTACAGAGTTAGCCTTATCGTATTTATCCGAAGCAGGAGAAACAGAAAATTATCGTGTTTGCTTTGATGAAAAGATTAGTAAAAGAGGTGTTGAACATAAAATTAACGGCTATTCTCTTTATGAAAATTACGAAACACTTGATTTGTTTGTTACCATATATAATGGCGATTTCTCCATTCAAATCGTTACAAAAGGAGATGCTGATAAGACGATTGAT
>JAGYKU010000101.1 GCA_018401455.1 Flavobacteriales bacterium | reverse complement strand
CCAATAGTTTGGAATTATATTGACAGTGTTTACAATTGGGGAAGTTTGATAGATTATTTTGTACTTAATAGCTACATCGTAAGTAAAGATTGGTTGGATTGGAATACTGGTTGGTGGAGAGGTAGAGATCCCAACGGAGATAAGAAAAAATGGAGATATACCTTATGGGATATGGACGCTTCTTTTGGACATTATATAAATTATACAGGAATACCTGACGAATCTCCCAATGCAGATCCTTGTAATGTAGAAGGGCTTCCTGATCCAGGAGGGCAAGGACACACTGTTATTTTAAATGCATTAATGGACAATGATGAATTTTATCAAGCTTATGTTTCAAGGTATATCGATTTAACCAATACTACTTTTAGTTGTGATTTTATGATTGCTCACTTGGATAGTTTGATTAATATCATTACACCTGAAATGCCTCAACAAATAGCGAGATGGGGAGGAGACATAAACACTTGGCAAGCCAATGTTCAAACATTAAAAGATTTTATTAATCAAAGATGTGTTGCAATTACACAAGGATTGGTTGGGTGTTATAATTTAACTGGTCCTTACGACATTACATTTGATGTTTCACCTGCTAATGCTGGTAGAATTGACATCAACTCTATTACTCCAAACAATTACCCTTTCTCAGGTAGTTATTTTGGTGGTATTGATGTAATATTAAGAGCAAGACCTTCTGTAGGTATGCAATTTGATTATTGGGAAATTACAGATGCAATAAATCCGGATGTAGATTCTGCAAAAGCTTTTTTTGAGCCTACTCAGCCACAAACTATTGTTGCGCATTTTGTTGAAGAAGGTTCTGACGATCCAGTAAGATTTGATGGAGTTCATATTCCAAATGCATTTTCTCCAAATGGAGATAATCAAAATGACTTTTTGGAATTATTTATTGGAAGAGACGTGCTAGAATTTAAGTTTCAAATATTTAGTAGATGGGGAGAATTGGTTTTTGAAACAACTAACGCTTCAGATGCTTGGGATGGGACATATAAGGGCAGCACTTTAAACACAGGCGTTTTTGTTTATCAAATTGATTTTAAAAAGAATGATGGCACAAGAGAAAAACGTGCTGGCAATATTACTTTAATGCGATAATGATGAAAGGAATCTACATAATACTATTTGGAATTCTATTGAATTTTCAATCTTTTGGTCAAGATGTTCATTTTGTGCAAACAAGTGCTACACCTATCCTTTTAAACCCTGCTGCAACTGGAGTTTTTCCAGGATGGGAAAGAGTTTCTGTAGCTCACAGACAACAATGGTTTACGCTTGGAAGTCCTTATATGACTACTCAAATAAGTGCGGATTTGAATTTATTCAAACAAATTCAGAATAAACAGAAGGCCCATATGGGAATTGGAATTAATTTTTACAATGACATTGCAGGTGATGGAAAATTAGGAATTAATCAAGGAAGTTTATTGCTTTCAGGAATAGTAAATATAACAGAAGATCAAACCATTTCTGCAGGTTTGGAAATAGGAGCAGCACAACAATCTATCAAAATGAATAATCTCAACTGGGGTTCTCAATTTAATGGAGAAGGCTTTGATAAAGATATTATCCCTGCTGAAGGAAATTCTGCGGCTTCATTAGTGTATGCAGATATTGGAGCGGGTATTTTTTATAATTTACAAAATGTAACTTCTACACTTTCAAGAAAAGAAATTCAACGTGTATATGCTGGAGTAAGTTATTATCATATAAATGCTCCAAGAAGAGAATTTTACAATGGTTCTATAGATCAATTAGCAAGAAAATTTGTTGGACTAGCAGGTGCCGAAATAGATATTCCAAATTCAAAATTTGTTTTGGCACCTTCAATAGCAGCCATTTTTCAAGGCCCGAATAGTTTATTATTAGGTACGTTAGCTGCAAAATTTAGAGTAAAAGATGGTACAAAATATACTGGTATTTACAATAATACTTATTTGAATTTTGGAATTAATTACAGAAATGCTGATGCAATTGCTCCAATGTTTGGAATGGAAATCAATAATTATAGATTTGGAATTGCTTATGAGTTTAATATCTCTCCTCTTCAAGCGAGTACCAATTCACAAGGTTCTTTTGAAATATCTTTTCAATGGGCTAATTTTCAAACTGCAATGTTTCAAGGTAGAAGAACTAAAGGGTATAAGAAACCTGGAGGAATGTAATTTGTTAGCCAACCTGCCAGTAAGCTACTGCTTGCAAACTATACAATATATAAATCAACTGAATTAATAAAGCAGTTCTCAAAACTGTATTCTGAGTTTTGTTTTCTATGTTTTTTTGTATGAAAATGGTTGAAATGACCAATGAGATAATCATTCCAATAAAAACAAAATGAGAGGAAAGAGATGTCATTGGTGTCAAAATTAAGAATTGACTCAATCCAAAAAGTTTAGACATTTTCAATGTTTTATATTTTTTGTACCACAAAAACGAACTGCCCCAAAACAACCAAATTAAAATTGAAAACAGTAATAATGGTTCTACAATTATAGGAGAAACATTAATCCAAACATCTTTTACTACTACAAAAGCAATAAAAGGCATAATAAAACTTCTCCAATCATCAAGTGTTCGAAAAAGCATAACAATTGCTGCAATTGGCACAAGGTAATAGACCAATGGTAGAGGGACTAAAAAAGCCCCTATTTCCAACCAATATTTCATACCATAAATCAAAAATATCAATGCAAATATTCTGACCATTTTGATGTCGAAATCAAGGTTTTTAAAATTACTCCTTGTCATAGTGTTTTTTACTTACTTGTTTTTTCATCACTTCGATGGAATCATTTACAATCATTTTGGATATTTTTTCTATCTTTTCCTCATCGGTTTTTAAAAGGGTTGTATTGATTGAAATATCGACAAAATTTAGCATTATTTCATTAGACTTTTCTCCTGAAAGATCATTCATTAAGTTGTTTATAACACTATAACTAATATCTGAAATACTTGATGACAACGCTTTAGATATTTGTTTTCCAATTACAGGAATGGATTCCAATCGATTTATCTCAGGATTATCTTTCACCGCTTTGTCTATTATATGTTCTAAATACAATTTTATTTCATCCTTATGTATCGTATAAGTTTCTTCTACAGCATACTTTAATCTCGAAGCTAACCAATCAGAAAGTTCTATTTTATTAGGTATAATTACATCTTCAATGATTTTCTTGACAGTATCATCTTGATGTTTAATTTCTTTTTGTATGCCTGTGAGTATATTTACAGAAACTCTATCTGAAATTTCTTCTATGATTCTTTGGTATTGTTTGTTACCGTATTTATACCACCAAGTACCTGTAACATCAATCACACCCTTTTCTTGAAGTCTTACAATAAGGCTCACAATTCTAAATAATCTCAAAAAACGAAAAGAAGCAATAGGAATACAACCCAACAAATCATACCAATTGACAAAAACAAAAGAAGCCCAAAAAGGATGAACTTTTTTTACAATTGCCACAATCCATCGAAAAAAAAACTCTAAAAGAAAGATGACTACGAATCCAAAATCATACAATAAGAAATCGGGATGCACAACATCTCTGTAGAAAACATAAAAATCTGGAAGAACGTTTTCTAAAAAAGTTTGAATGAATTTTGCATTAAAAGAAAAGTCAAAAATCATCCAAATTAGATTAATGCTGATTAAAAAAAGCATCAATCCATCTAGCAATAGCCAAAATAAACTATCTCCTTCACGAAGTTTTTTATAATGAATTTTCATTTTTATCAAATATTATATAAAGTGTACAAAAATCTGAATATCAAATAAATATACTAACTTTACCAAAAGTGTTCAACTGCAAATTTTGTTAAAATTTTGTTAGTAACGTAACTTTTTTTCAAAATGTTAGTTATATGTTTTGTAACCTGTTTACGAAGCAAATGGTTTCACTTCGGTTTTAAGAACGGTTATTTCTGTAAGGTGGTAAAAGGTTGTCTCAAGGAGACAACCTTTTTTTTGTTTTAATATG
>JAGYKU010000100.1 GCA_018401455.1 Flavobacteriales bacterium | reverse complement strand
ATGTTCTGGTCATTGCCTCTCCTGTTGTAGTTACATATCCTGCCGGTATATTAGAAGTTTGAGATGTTAAAACTCCGTTATCATGAGCCCACAATAAATAATCATTATCATCCAAACTAGGAGCCGTTACCTCAACAATTCCTGTTCCCTTTGCACTTAAATGTTGATTAGAAACATTGTCTCTTCCAATACCCGCTAATTCATGAGGATGAGAAAATGAGTGATTATACTTACTCAAGGCAGACATTGTTATCTCATACTTTGCAGCTAAATAATTTTGAACTATAACATTTTGAGAAGTATTTAGTTGCATATTGTAAACAATTACATCTCCCATCAAACCACTAAAAAACAAATTATTTTCATTTAATTGAGAACCCAAATTAGTGGTTGTATGATTTCCAATTACACCATCAATACCGCTTAAAGAAGTAAAAGAGCCATTTACATATAAACTTGCTGAATTATCACTATTTAAACTCCACGAGGTGATATAAGGATTACTGTAAGCTAATGTAGTTATAGGTCTTGATAAGAAGCCAAACGATCCTGTTGACCTTCTAGCTGAACCTACAATTCTTGAACTAGTATTATTATCTCTAATGTATGCATGTCTCCAATTTGGTGAATAATTTGAATAATGTGATTCAATTACATATCTTACTTGAGGGTTTCCTGTTAAACTTCCATTATTTAATTTTGTAACAGTAAACCAAGAAGGCTTCACTCCGTCAAGTTCTTCAATGTTTGTTGAATTAATACAATCATTAGTTCCATCAAAAGAAATTGCAGGTAAACCATTTAAATCACTTGCTAAAATAAAAGTAGGTTGTCTAGAAATTGTACCTTGTGTAAAATCATTCCCATTCCCACTCAAATCTGTCCAAGTAGCAACTGGATCTCCATCGTTTAGACCCAATTGACTTGCATCTAACCATACGGCAATAGTATTGATATCTCCAACTCCACCAGGACCGGTTTGGGTTTGAGAAAACATTAACTGTGACACGAAGGTCGCAGTTAAAATACTGAATATATGTTTAATATTTTTCATAATCTTTTGTTTTTTGTTTTATTGAATGTAAAGTCAAGTTAATTGTTTTGATTTCACAAATTAAGGTTCAATTTAAAATAAACTAAACCATTATATTTACAAAATTAAACTTTTAATTCAATCATAAAAAAAAATGTGACTAAATGTTTTGAATAAATTATAAACACTTATGTTTTGATGGTTAAATATCAATGATATTTATGATATATTGTCTATTTAAAAAACCTCCACCATTTCTTGAGGCACTTTCACTTTGAGACATTGATTTATGCCTTCTAATAGAAACGCAAAAACAGTTCCTTCTTTAGTTACTTCCAAAACCTCTGCTTGTTTGTTTTTTAACGCTCCTTGTTTTATCAAAACTTTATCTCCTGCAGATAAAGGCTTGTAATATGCCTCAGCGTCATAACCTAGTTTCTCAATGTTTTTTAATGTATTTATCTCGCGTTCTGGAATTACAGCGTCTTTACCTAAATCTCTTACAAACATCACTACTCCCTGAACATTCAATATTTTGTTTCTAACAGATTCATTTGGCTCAATCTTAACAAAAATATAACCTGGTAACATGGGTTCACGAATTATTTTTTTTCGGTCGCTCCATTGTTTGACTGTCTTTCTTAATGGCAAATAAACCTCAACTTCTTCACCAACAAGTCTTTCAGCAACTTTTTTCTCTCCTCTCGAGGCAACGTATATGGCTTTCCAAATTTTCACTTTTTTGCATTCTTTTCAAAGCTTCGCCCCCTCAGTCACATAGACTAAGTATCAAAACTTTATGTTCAAAACGCTTTAAAACGCTTGATAATAACTAGTGCAAATGTATTAATTATTTTAATATCGAATTTTATCGAATGGTGAAAAGGTTTTTTGATGGATAGAAATTTTAGTTGAATCATCACTAACGGAGGTAGGTCTCGATACATCAGCCAGAAGGCTGACACTCGACCTGACCTTTAGATGTTTGTATTTTATGATTTATACAATTCTTTCATCACTGAATATTTTATCTTAAAGCCTTTTGTCATTTTTTCATTATAAATTAAGTGTTTAGACATTTCCACAAGCAAAGATGCTTTGGTCTTTGTCTATGAGTCGATGTGACAAATGTTTTTAAGTGAGAAAAATAACAAATTAACTATACAAATTATGTCGCTAGACATCTCCACTTCGGTCGATGTGACAAAAATTTTCAAATTAACTAATTATCTAACTAACTAACTAACTAACTAACTAACTAACTAACTAACTAACTAATCAACAAATCAACAAATTAACTAATTAACAAATTAACTAATTAACCAATTAACTAATTATCATCTTCCATCAAACATATTCCGCCAATTCCATCCATCTCAACGTTTTATTTTCCAATTCCTCAACCAAATCAGTCAGTTCTTGTGAAGTCTTCTCAATTTCATCGTAAGGTAAGTCAGGATTATTGAGTAACTCTGAAAGTTGATTTTTTCTAGTTTCAAGTTCTGGAATTTCTTTATCTAACTTCTCAAATTCTTGATTTTCTTTATAACTCAATTTTACCTTTTCGCCTTCTTTTCGTTGCTTGGCAACTACTTTTTCGGTTTGTACTTCTTTTCGTTTTTCGGCTTCTTTTTCTTTTTTGAAAACTCTATATTTGGCGTAATTACCTATCACATCATCTACATTTCCTTCTCCATCCAAAACAAACAAATGGTCAACTAATTTATCCATAAAATATCTGTCGTGAGTAACTATAATCAAACAGCCTTGAAAATCTAACAAGTAATCTTCCAAAACTTGAAGTGTAAAAATATCGAGGTCATTTGTTGGCTCATCAAGAATCAAAAAATTGGGGTTTTTCATCAATATAGTGAGCAAATAGAGCCTTTTTCGCTCACCTCCGCTCAATTGTGAAGCATAAAGATAATGTGTATTGGTAGGGAAAAGAAAACGTTCTAGAAGTTGAACTGCAGTAAGTTTTTTCCCTCCTGCAATGGGTAAATATTCTGCAATATCTTTGATCACATCCACAACTCTTTTGTCTTCTTTCAACACCAAACCTGCTTGATGGTAATATCCATAAACAATAGTTTCTCCAGTCACAATTTTACCTGAATCTGGTTTCAAATGCTCTGTTATCAAGTTCAAAAAAGTCGATTTTCCAGCACCATTGGCTCCTACAAGCCCTACCCTTTCTTTTCTTTTGAAAATGTAGGAAAATTTATTTAAAATCACTTTATCTCCAAACGCTTTAGAAACATTATGAAGTTCCAAAATCTTTCCTCCCAAGCGTTCCATTTTAACAGAAATATCCATCTTTTTTTCATCGATATTTTGCGTTGCAATGGCTTTTGTTTCATAAAAATCTTCAACACGAGCTTTTGATTTTGTGCCTCTGGCTCTGGGCTGTCTTCGCATCCATTCCAATTCCTTAGACATTAAGTTTTTTGCTTTGTCTATTACTGCTTGTTGATTGATGTATCTTTCATCTCTTTTTTCTAAATAATAGGAATAATTCCCTTTGTATCTGTATAAATTTCCTTGATCTAATTCCAAAATTTCATCACAAATGCGCTCCAAAAAATATCTGTCGTGCGTCACCATTAATAGGGTGATTCCTGGCAGCGCTAAGTAATTTTCTAGCCACTCAATCATATCCAAATCTAAGTGATTGGTAGGTTCGTCAAGTATCAATAAATCTGGTTCTTCAATCAATACTTTAGCCAATGCCAATCTTCTTCTTTGTCCACCAGAAAGCATTTTTACTTTTTTATTGAACTCGCTTAATCTCAATTTGCTGAGAATTTCTCTGATTCTATTTTCTGTGGACCAAGCATCCAACTCACTTATTCTTTCAAACAATTCAGTGATTCTATCCATATCGTCATTTGCCTCGAGGCAAACAGAATATTCTTTGATAAGATTCAACACTTCGTTTTGCGAACTAAAAACCGTATCCATGATACTCAATTCCTCATCGAAATCTTCTTCTTGTTTTAGGTATCCAATATTGATTTCACTTCTGAAAACTATATTTCCAGCATCTGGAATATCGGAACCAATTAGGCAGTTCAATAAACTGGTCTTTCCACTTCCATTTCTTGCCACTAATGCAATTTTTTGTCCTTGGGCAATACCAAAAGTGATCTCTTTAAACAAGACTTTTTCGGCATAAACTTTTGACGCTT
>JAGYKU010000010.1 GCA_018401455.1 Flavobacteriales bacterium | reverse complement strand
AGGTAAACCCTTCCTCTATCGGTTTCATAACCTTGTCTGACTTTAGTTCCAAACATATTATTTACCATATCTACTTGTTCTTTGTAGGTTTCCCATTCTTTTTGGGGGTCTTTATTATTCATATTAGACCAAAAACTATAGATAAATTGTCTTTTCAGAGTATCGCTAAATTTTTTCACTTGATTGTCAATCATTCTGTTTTCCATATCAGAAACAATTGGATACAGACAATAGATATATTCATCTAAAGAATCACTCATCATTTGTTCTACAAAAGTACCTTCGTAACTTACGCTATTTAAGTTTTCTTGACTCAAATCTGCCTTCATATTAAGTCTTGTAAAAGAAATTTTCTTTTGAACAACCAATTGATTCTCTTTGTCTCTAATTTCTGCAACCAAATTATAATCACCTGAAGGTAATTTTGAGATATCAAAAACATTCAAAACTGGTAAAACTTCTTGAGCACTTTCTCTTTTCGTTTTTCCAAAACTTCCCATTATATTGTTGGTCAATTTACTTTCGATATAATGAGAAACAATAAATTTATTTTCTACAAAGTGAGGAATGGTATTGTAAACTTCAAAGTAATACATTATTTTTTCATATTCAGGTGAAAAGAAATCAGAAATTAAAGGAACTAAATCGTATCCAGACTTTGATAACACATTCTCTTCTGTAGTGGGAGCAAAAGATGCTACCAACTGTATATCACTAATTTCGCAATGTAATTCTGAAAAGTTAGATAAGATTTTTCGACTTACAATTTGTTCTTCAGCATTGGGGACATTCAAATCTTTGATAGCAACTTCAAGGGTATAAATTTCTTTATTATTAATAGGAAAACGTTTTACTTCCAAAAGATTTTCAGAAAAATCATCTTCATTTTTAATTTCACTTTTTAAAATTGTTTTTGAAAAATTAACGATACTATCTTCCTTCTTAAGTATCTGCAACACCTCTACTTGACTACTTCTAACTCCTTTATCTGGTTTAGAAAACTGTATTGAATTGGCGTAAATTTCTATATATGTTTCTACAACTGCACCTTGTGGAGTATTAAAATATTTAGAATCTAAATATGCATCTAATTGTGCTTTATTTTGAAAAATAAAGCCTAAAAGAAAAAATATGAATAATAGATTTTTCATTTTGTTTGTATTTAATTATGTACAAAGGTACCAAAAACACAATTATAACAAGCAATTCTATGAGGAAACGGTCAAAAAAAATGGTAAAAGGATAACAAAACCCAAAATCCCTCAACTAATCTTGAATAAAACATTAAAAGATAAATTATTTAAATTATTTTTGTTTTTAGTTTATGCTGAAACAAATTAATTACATATGGCTAATTTTTCTATTTTTCAATAGTATAGGAAGTGCTCAAAATACTGAAAAAATAAACGATTTGAAGTACAAAATTCAAATTGAAAGCAATGTCAATAAAAAAGCAGAGCAACTTATTCAACTTTCTAAACTTTTAAGTGATTATGACTATGACGAAGCTTTGAATTATGCTTATGAAGGACTAACCTTGAGCAAAAGTTTGCATTACAACAAAGGTAAAGTCGCCTCATATTATCAGATTGCTTATATAGAACAAAGGGAACAAAATTATAAAAAAGCAATAGACGCTGTAAATTTTGCCATTGAAATTAGCGCATCTTATGGAGACCAAAAAGGAATTGCAAATGCCAATTTAATGCTAGGAGATATTCATATCGATATGAAAGATTTCGATGCTGCAAAAATCTATATCCAATATGCCAATGATATTGGTCAAAAAATAAAAAGTAAAACTATAGTTGCAAAATCCAATGCTGGATATGGGAAACTAAGTGCTGCACAAGGCAAAAACTATCTTGCAGCTCAATATTATGAAATTGCAGCAGAAGAAATCTCCACGACCTACCAATATGAAGAAATAGGACAAATTTATTATGCATACGCCAAAATCCAATTGACCAATAGCGCTATAGAAGAAGCGATAAAAAACTTTATCATTTCACTAAAAAACTACGAACAAATTGATAATAAAGAAATGCAAGCATATGTTTGTTTTGATATTGGAGTAGCGTACCAAAAAATTGGAAACCCTCAAGAAGCGATTGTTTTTATGAAAAATAGTTTAGGCTTGGCTCAAGAAACGGGGATTGAATTCTTAATAAAAAAAGGGTATCAAACCATTGCAGATACCTACGAAAAAAACAATCAGTTCAAAGAGGCTTATGAATATCTGAAATATTTCAGTGCTATAAAAGATACTAAACAAATTTCTGAACTCGAATCACAGTTGGAATTAGCAGACAAGAATAAAAAACTTGAATTACTTACTAAGGAAAATGATTTTCACAAAAAAGAATCTGATACAAGAAGAATGTATATTATTATATCTATTATTGTTTCTCTTATCATTTTTAGTTTAAGTATTTTCCTATTTATTTCTCTTAGACAAAGAGATAAAATTAATTCCAAACTTATTATTGCTACAGATAGAGCTAATCAATCCAAGCAAGAAAAAGAAGACTTTTTTGCTTATACAAGTCACGAAATCAGAACGCCTTTGAATGCAGTAGTAGGAATGGCAAAACTTTTGGGAGAAACAAATTTAGATAATAACCAACAAAAATATTTAAAAACTATTACTGGAAGTGCACAGAATATTTTGTTTCTTGTGAATGATGTTTTGGACTTATCAAAAATGGAAAAAGGTGGAATTGAATTTGAAGAAATAGAGTTTTCTTTACACGAAATCATTTCACAAATTATCGATTCTTTAGAATTCAAAAAGTTTGAAAAGAAAGTTCAACTCATTCAAGATATTGATGAAAATGTCCCTAAAGTTTTGATTGGCGACCCAGTAAGATTCAATCAAATATTGCTTAATCTAGCAGATAATGCTCTCAAATTCACTAAAGAAGGTAGTGTCTCTATTTCAGTAAAATTGGATGAAAAAACTTCTGAAAAAGTAAAATTACATTTTTGTATTGAAGACTCAGGTATTGGAATCCAAAATGACAAATTACAAACTATTTTTGACTCCTACCAACAAGAACACGTAAGCACCACCAGACAATACGGAGGAACAGGATTAGGATTAGCAATTTGTAGATTGTTGGTGGAAAATATGGGAGGAAAAATAAATGTAGAAAGCACACCTGGAAAAGGCAGCAAATTTCACTTTAACTTATGGATGAAGGTCTCTGAAATAAAAAATATAGAAGAACTCAAACAAAAACAAATTGAAGATGGAAATCAATTAGAAAATTTAAATATTCTTGTTGTAGATGACAATCAACTCAATAGAGAAATTTTTTATGACTTGGTTGAAGACAAAAAAAACAATGTAAAACTTCTTTTAGCAGAAAACGGAAAAGAAGCTATTGAAATTCTAGAAAACCAAAATATTGACTTGATATTGATGGACATTCAAATGCCTGTAATGAATGGATATGAAGCCTCTAAAACTATCCGAAATTCATCTATACTTTCTTATAAAAAGAAAAACATTCCAATCATTGCGATGACTGCCCACGTACTAGAAGGAGTTGCTGAAAAATGTCTCGAAGCAGGAATGAATGATGCTATTTCTAAACCTGTAAATCTTAATATTCTTACACAAAAAATTAAAAACCTTATTCAAAAAGATGAAAATCTCAATTGAAACTATTTGTGGAAGATTATGAGCCCAATACCAAAAATCAACATCATCACATCAATCTTGAAACCTAAAGCTTTACTAGAAACAAAACCAGAAAATTAAAAATACGTAGATTTATTCTTGAAAACGTACCTTAGGACTTAGATAAGTTAAAATTGAGGTAAAAAGAAACAAAATTGAGTGAAACCAAAAACTGCTCATAAGATAAAAGGAAACTTAAATTATATGGGCGCAAATAATATTTCCAACGAAATAGTTTATTTAGAAGGTCTAGACATAGAAAATATAGACCAAATGAAATTATTTCCAAACTTAATGTCGTGGAAAAGGAAATTATATTAATTTTGATAATCTATGAAGTTAAATTTAACGCCCAAATATAAAATATGAGATGTATAGTAGTAGATGATGACGATTTGTCAAGAAGCGTCATAGAGGATTTGATAGAAGAACAGAGACATTAGAATTGATAAAATCTTGCTCTGATGCGGTTGAGGCTTTTAAAGTAATAAAAGAAGACCATTAGATCTGTATTTTTAGATATAGAAATGCCGAAAATGGACGGACTTGAAATGTTAAGAACTTTAAGTCCATTACCACAAGTAATTTTGGTTACTGCTCACGAAAAAGTGACAAAGTGGTGAGTCATACGAATATAATATTACAGACTTTTTACACAAACCTATTTCAGCTGGCTCGTTTTATGAAAGCCGTGGACAAAGCATACAAACATTTCGAAAACAATAGAGCAAGTATTACTTCCCAAGACAAAACTATTTTTATCAAAGCAGATTCTAAACAGTGCAAATCAATACAGAAGATATTCTTTGCGTAGAAGCCTTGGGAAACTATATGAGAATTTTTACTGCAAATGGACAAAATATACGATTCTTTCTACAATGAAAGATATCATTTCAAAATTATCTTCAGATGATTTCGTGAGAGTTCAATGTTCATTTATCAGAGAATTAAAATCGAATCCATAGAAGACAATTACATCGTCATCAATCAGCAAATCAATATTGAAAAGCATACAAAGACGATTTGACTCAGAAGTTGAATTTATTGTAGTATTGCTTTTAACTTTTCTTCGTAAAATTTTTGGATTTTGATTGAAATAATGACCGTGTCGAAGAGTTTTATTGATCGTTAGAAACTGGTTAAATTTATACTTATTTAGAAATTAAATTAGCATAAATTTACCACAAAGACACGGAAGGCACGGGTTCTTGGTGCTGTTTAGCGAAAAACTCATAATTAATTAAATCTCAAGGATTCAACCTTCAATAAGCTAATCCGTTTCTGTTTTGGAAAAATCCACCCTATCGTGCAGCCTGCTTGGACGACCTTGCCAAAACTCAAAATAATGAGGGACTAAAATAAATCCACCCCAATTTTCTGGTCTAGGAACAGGAACATCAGCATATTGCTCATTCAAAGCGGCAATTCTGTCTTCTAATTCTTTTCTTGAAGAAAGTTTTGCACTTTGATGTGAAGCCCAAGCGCCAATTTGGGAAGATTTTGGTCTATCATTGAAATAAGCATCAGAAACTTCATCTGCAACTCTCTCTATAATACCCTCTATTCTTATTTGACGTTCTAAACCTGGCCAAAATAAATTCATTGATGCTTTTGGATTGATAAGTATATCACTCCCTTTTTTACTTCCATAATTGGTAAAAAAAACAAAACCATTTTCGTCAATATCTCTAATATAAACAATCCTTGAAGATGGTTGTCCATATTTACTTACTGTAGAAACACAAGTTGCTATTGCCTCAGGCTCGTTCGTTCTAACGGCTTCATCAAGCCATTTTTTGAATTGATCAAATGGGTTTTTCTCTACTTCTTTTTTTGATAAAGATTGTCTAGAGAAATCATTTCTCATTTTTTTTAAATATTCATTAGTTTCCATTTTTCTTTAATCTTTTTTCTTTTCTGCATTTTTCAATCTCTTCTTTTCTTTGTTTTTCGCAATCTTCTTGCTCCTCTTTTGTCAATTTATCTTTACAGTTTTCATTACATTTTTTACACTCTTTATCTTTTCTGATAAAAAGGTTTTGAAGTTTACACATCAGTTCATAAAAATTACTGAAACTTTCTTGATAAAACACACCAACACCCTGAGTATAATTAGCTTCTTGCCTTGTTATATCGTATTCATTACTTTGATTGAAAGCATGCACTCTTACATTCCCTTCTTCGTTTACCTTTACTTCTACATCAACATCACCAATCAAACTGTTGCTGTTTCCACCTGTGTTTTGATGACTCACTCCAAGGTTGGTAGAAATAGTAACTCTATCATCAAAAAGTTGCGTACTTAGAGCCAAAGCTAATTCTTGAGAAGAGACTTCATCTCCTGGTTGGTAATTAAATCCAATATCAAAATCATCAGAGAATTTTGAAAGCATATTACTCAATTGATTGCTCAACATTTCAGAAGTAGAACTTCCAATAGCGGCTCCTCCAGAAGAAGAACTTGCAGTGTTGAATGAAGTAGGTAAAAACTTGTTTAATAACAATAGTGAAAATACCTGTCTGTTCATATCTGCTTCTGAACTTACAGAATTTCTGAGAATTGTTTTGGCATTTTCGTCACTTCTAGGCAATTTTATGTCAAAATTTAAATTTGGATTAAACAAATTGTCTTTCAAGTGCATTTCCAACTCAACGTCTGTTTTTTGTCTGTATTGTTCTCTTTGGTTTTCGGGCATAATATCAAACAAACTCGTTTTGATATTATAAACAGCAGTTAGATCGATGTCTGCTTCGTAAGGATCTCCATACCAATTGATGGCTCCACCTTTTTTAACGCTAAATCTTTTATTGATTAAATCCTTTAATGTGAAAAGATAACTCCCTTCAGAAATTTCATAATTTCCAAACATATAAAAATCATAAAACTGATCGATGTACATATCGATGTGCCCTACTCCTTTTCCTCTCATAGCATCTCCTACTATATCATCAAATACCAATTGAATGTTTGCATCTTCGGTGATGTCCATACTCAAGTTTAGGTTAATTCCCTCTAAGTTTAATTTGTACTCTTCTTCTTCTTCAACTTTATTATTGATAAAAGTAATAAAATCTTGCAATTCTACTTCAGCGCTTCCATAAAGCGGAAGAGTAATGTTTGTTCCTTTTTCAGACTTTGCATTCACTTTGATATCCATTTTGTAAATGTCATCATAAGAAATTCCCACATCTCCTGTTGCAAAAGCATCTCCATAGTACAGCGGATTCATTTGATAAGTAGTATTCATAACCAAAAATGGCTTGTTAAAGTAGGCGAAAAAGTCGTAACTATATCTTTCGTAGTTTTGGTGAAAAAACGAACCGTTAAGAAATGCTGTTGAACCGAATTTGTCTTTGATAGGTAAGTTATTAATCAAAATCATATCATAATCAATTATCACATCACCACTTGCTTCATAATAGGTATTAAGCATATCAATATTAATTCCTGCTTTATCTAGATTTAGTTTTCCTGTTACTAGTGGCTCACTCGTCTTACCTTTGATATATACATCTCCTTTTATTTTACCTTTTAAATCTGAGAATCCTTCTGGCATAAAAATATTTGCAAAGGCAACATCTGTTTTGTTGAATTCGATTTTGAAATCTAAATTTTCTTCCTTCTTGATGTAATAATGTCCTTTTGATATTTTCAACCTACTTTTATCATCTTTGTCAACAATATCTCCTGTGATTTCAATTCTTTGTTCTATTGGATTCCAACCCGCTATTGCTTCTACATTTCCGATATCATAAGTTCCAATTTTGAAATTCTCTATCCAACTGTAAGCATCCAAATAAAGTTCATTGTAAACGTCAGTAATGTATCCTGTTGCAGTCATTACACCGTCAAATGTGATAGTCGTGTCAGACATAAATGGATTTAAATTATCCATCCTAAATTGTCCTATTACTACTTTTAATCTATCGTTGGGATTTTCAGAAACTACTCCACTAAAATTGAGCGATTGTTTTTCATTTACCGCTAAGAAATTATCCAATGAAAAGGAAGTGCTATCCATAGTTACAAATGCGTCCCTATTGACCTCCCAAAGTCCTAATTTATCGTAATAAAACTTTGAAGGATGTAAATCAAAAACCATATTTGAAGCACTTCTTACATCTATATCAGAATCAAAATTACCCCAAAAAAGAGAGTCATTATCTGACCAAGAAATTTCTGAATGCACATTGTCATTGTACAATTCAGTAGCAAGTTTAAAATTATTGAATTCAAAACCATTTGCCAATGAAATATTATCTGCATGTATCACAAAAGTGTAAAATGGATCATACATTGCAAATTTTCTAGTAGTATCTATTCTTAATTTTTTGATGCAAATATCTCCATGAGCAATCCAATCAGAGGAAGCTGATAGTTCAAACATCTCATTTTGACTTTCGTAATTAATGCCTATTTTTGTTAATGGAGCTACATCAATTTCTGGATAAAAAAGTTCAGTTAAAGTTGATAAGTCCCTTATGGTTACATTCAAATCAAATGATTCTTTGGGAATTTCTTCTGTAAAATCATATTTGAATAAACTTGGATAGATTCTACTACCCAGAGCATACAAACTTTCCTCAATATTTTGAAGTCTGTAATCTCCATTCATTTTAACATCAGCAAATTCTGAACGTAAATATATTTTTCGATAACTTTTATCGTGCGAAGATGTGATAATAATCGTATCAAAATCATAGGTTTTTTCATTTTCAAAATATTGAGCCCCTGCCAAAACAATTCTTCCATCAAAATCTTCAATATTATTTCCAGAACTATTGATTACTTTTAGGTTTCCTTTAAATGAAGATGTTGGGCGATTTAATAAATGAAGTGCATACAAATTGGCTAATCTTACATCTGTTTCAAAATCATAAACCCCTACTTTTTTGTTAAAATCAACTTTTCCTTTAAATCCTAAATCCAAGTTTGGATCTTTTACATTAAAAGTACCATTAAAATTTTTACTTAAAATATTACCTTCAAAATTGATATTTTCGTATTCATAACCCATCATTTTAAATTTTGATACTTTACCAATGACTATGGTTTCAAGTTCATCTAAAGTAACTCCACTACCTTTCAAACTAATGTTGGAAGTTAATGTTCCAAAACTATTATCTTGCAAAAGTTGACTGATGTTTAATCCTTCAGTATTGATATCTCCGACATAAGAAAATAAATTATTTTGATCCAAACCACCTTGAATATTGGTATAGACATTTCCAATATCTGTAGCAACTGTAAGATTGGTGTAAAACTCATCCATAAAACCATCAATATAGCCATGTATTCTGATGATACCCATTTGATGAATTTCATCTGGGATAACTATTTTTTCTTCTAAACCTAACGCTTTAAAATTTAGTTTCTCCAAATCATTAGCACTTGTTTGAAGGTTATCAATATTCAAATAAATCAGTGCTTCATCAATGTAAGGAAGTCCTTTTATGTCAATTTCTCCAGTATAAAATGTAACGGGTGAAACTCCTAAATAAAGTTCTTTTATGTTGAAATTATTGACTGAACCATTTAATTTTCCTTCGATTTTAATGTTTTTTTTAAAGTCTTTAAAAACAGGAGCAAAATAAGACAAATCCTTCAAATTCAATCTTGAGGGAGCAATGTCACCTTTCATAAAAACGGCATTTACAAAATCTGCCAAATCACCATAATCGTGATAATTGAAAGAGAGTCCTTTAACATCCAAATTGGAGAAAGGAGTAAGTAGTTTTAGATTTTCGAATTTAATTTTATTGTTATTTGCCAAAAAATAGCAACTTAACTTATCTAAAATAAATCCAGATTTTTCAGTAAGTGCAACTTCTTCAAGGTTAAAAGTGGTCACACCATCTCGATTTCGAAGTGCTTTTACCTTTCCATAAAGGTGTTTGATTTCTATATGATTGTAATCCAAACCATAAGGAATAGGTTCTATATTCCAATTATCAAAAGTAAAGTGAACATTCAATAAGTTGATTTCGTTGATTTTTATTTTAAAATCACTTTTGGTGGTATCATCAGAGGCAAAATAATCGATGATAAACTGCATATTCGTTACAGTATCATTTTGATATTTTTGAAGTTTAACTCTAGTATTTTCAGAATTTATCGCTTGTAGTATGGCAAACTTACTGCTCAAACTTATCATTGCAAGAGAGCCACTAAACTTGGGACTATAAATAAGTGTATCACCTTTTAAATCTTTGATATGAAGCCCTATAACTTCAGCGTAATCTAATCCATTTATTTTGACTTTCTCTACTGTAACTTCCGTTCCCAATTCATAACTATAATAAGAAGCGACATAATTGGCTACTATATTTTGAAAGAAAGAAGTTTTAATTATAAATATAAGTACAATAACCAAGAACAATATCAATTCGAGCGTATAGCCGAAAAATTTCAGCAACACTTTTGATATATTTTTAATAATTTTGCTCAACTTAAAAAGACATTCTATGGTAATAAATGGCAAATATAACTACATTCTTGGTATTGAATCAAGTTGTGATGACACTTCTGCATCAATAATTAGGAACAATGAAATGTTATCGAATGTTACAGCAGGTCAAAAGATTCACGAACAATATGGTGGTATTGTGCCTGAGTTGGCATCAAGAGCACATCAACAAAATATAATTCCTGTGGTAGATGCAGCCATCAAAAACGCAGGAATTTCCAAAAAAGATATAAATGCTGTTGCTTTTACAAAAGGTCCAGGTCTTTTAGGATCTTTACTTGTAGGCACCAGTTTTGCAAAATCTTTTGCTCTTGGACTCGACATTCCATTGATTGAAGTCAACCATATGAAAGCACACATTTTAGCACATTTTATTCAAAACCCGAAATTATAAAACCTACTCCAAACTTTCCTTTTATTTGTTTGACGGTTTCCGGTGGTCACACACAAATTGTTTTGGTAAAAGGTGTTTGGATATGGAAGTACTTGGCGAAACGATGGATGATGCCGCAGGCGAAGCTTTCGACAAAGCCGCAAAACTCCTTGGATTGCCATATCCTGGTGGACCTTTAGTTGATAAATATGGGAAATTGGGAAATGCTGATAAATTTGAATTCACCTTTCCTCAAACCGAAGGATTTACTTATAGTTTTAGTGGATTAAAAACCCAATTTATGAATTTCATAAATAAAAACAAGCAGTCTAATCCCAATTTCGTAGAAGAAAATTTAAATGATATTTGCGCTTCCTATCAAAAACACATCATTGATTATTTGTTCAAAAAACTGACTCATGCCATAAAAGAATATCAAATTAAAGATATTGCTATAGCAGGAGGTGTTTCTGCAAACAGTGCGCTTCGCCAAAGACTCGAAAGTGAAGGTGTAAAACACGGTTGGAATGTTTTCATCCCTGAATTTCAATTTTGCACAGATAATGCCGCAATGATTGCCATGACAGGCTACTTTCAGTTTTTAAACAATGATTTTTCCAACCAATCTGTATCGCCTACTGCGAGGATGAAGATATAAATCTTACTAAATACAAAATGTACTTCTTAACTTAAAAACTACTTCCAAAGAAAAGTTTCAATGATATGTTCCAAATCAGCCGCAATGAAATCTATATACAGGGCTGAAGGGAATCATAATTCGGAACGCTTTCGAAATACAATTGACCTGCAAAATAATTGTTTGTACTATCTGTAATAAAGAATAAGTAATTCACTGCTACATCTCCCATCAAATTATAAGTAGCGCCTGAAACATTTTTATCAACCAAAATGAAATGGTGTTACTTTTATGCCCGATGCCATAGTATGATGTTCATATACTTTATCATCTGTAAACTTGGCTATTTCTGCAAAGTTTGAATCAATGTTAAATAAGTTAAATAAACTGTAGCCTTTAGTTTTGGATAGTGTAAAATCAATAAACAAGGCATATCTGAATTTGGTTTATCAACTAATATAGCATGATCAAGTTTTCAAAAACAAAAAAGGACAGTCATCATTCAATAATAGACAACTTTTTTTCTCAGGAAAATCAATCCTAAAGTATCCTTTCAGCTTTGGAATGTCATTGTTTTCTTCAACACATCGAACCATCAGAAGCATTATTGACAATATATAGATATATAAAAGTTTCAATGTTTAGTTTTCTTGGTTTATATTGTTTCTTTTGAGGTAAGGATTACTTTAATTTGTTTAATTTTTCTCTTATCTGCAGCCTCAACAGTAAGAAAATTACATCATTGAAATTCTTTTCATTTTCAAAGTATCTTACCTGCTTGTTCAATACAAAAACCAGCTATGGTATCAGCCTCTCCTTTTTCTTCCTCAAATTCATCTCCTTCCAATCCTGTAATTCTATACAAATCCATCAAAGGAGTTTTGCCTTCAAAGACAAAGTTAAATTCATCAATCTGTGTATAAACCACATCTTCATCATCAAATTCATCTGTGATATCCCCAACAATTTCCTCCAAAACATCTTCAAGAGTTACAATTCCTGATGTACCTCCATACTCATCTACTACTACCGCTAGATGTCTTTTGGCTGTTTGAAACTCTGTCAATAAATCATCCTAACTTTTATTTTCAGGAATAAATTTTGGTTCATGTAATAAGGACTATGAACCAAATCCTCTTCATATATAAGGCAACAAGTCTTTAACATATATTACACCTTTCACATTATCCAAAGTCTCTTCAAATATTGGAAGTCTAGAGTATTTTGATTCTATAATCTTTTCTCTTAATTCTTTATAAGAAATTGAAATATCAAAGAAGCCACATCCATTCTGAGTCATAATTTTGTTTGGCATCAGTATTTAAATTTGATAATCCCCTCTAAAATCTTTTTTTCTTCAGCATTTTTTCCCCATCTTTGGTCATATTCAAAGCATGTTCTAAATAATCTGAAATAGATTCTGTTTTTCTTTTGATTTTTTATCTATGAAAGTAGAAAAGAAACCAACAAATAACTTAAAGGATAATATCCTTTTTAAGTACTGAAAAGTTGGTGCCATAAATTTAGCTAAAGAAATATTGTATTTTGTAGCGTAAACTTTAGGCATTACCTCTCCAAAAAGCAAGATTAAAAAAGTAATTAAAACAACTTGTATCAGAAAAGAATATGTAGGGTTAATCTCGTCAGAAATCCATAATTTGGTAACGTAAGTTGAAACCGCAACGATAACAACGTTTATAAAATTATTTGCAATAAGTATCGTAGCCAAAAGTTTTTTGGGCTGTTCCAACAATTTCAAAATTCTATTCGATGCAATGGAGTCTTCTTTCTTAAGTCTTTCTTGATCTACAACTCCTATTGAAAAAAAAGCAACCTCAGAACCCGACATCAAAGCAGAAAGCAACAAAAGAAAAACCATTATTCCTAATGAAATTCCTATATCGAAAGAAAATGTATTTAAAATATCTAATGTAGCCCACAAGGGCAAAATCGTGACAGATTCCAATTTAGTAAGTTATTAGTTAATATTAAAAAGGTAAATCATCATCTTCCTCTTCAATAGATGGCGGAGTAGAAACAGGTGCGCTTGAAGTAGGTGCACTTGAAGTATTGTTTGAAGAATCCGAATTACTTTGTCCCGAATTTTCATTTCTTCCAAGTAACACAATATTTTCCCCCAATACTTCTGTGATGTATTTCGTTACACCATCTTGATCTTGGTATGACCTGCTTTTCAACTTACCTTCGATATATATTTTATCTCCTTTTTTTGCATATTTCTCGGCAATATTTGCCAATCCTCTCCAAACAACTATGTTGTGCCAATCAGTATTCGTAACCAATTGACCAGTGTTTTTGTCTGTATATGATTCCGATGTAGCTAATGAAAAATTCGCAACAGACGCCCCATTTTCAAGGTGTCTCACTTCTGGGTCTTTTCCTAAATTGCCTATTAATATTACTTTGTTTACGCTTCTTGCCATTTTTTAATATATTTTCAATTCAAAAGTATTAATTATTTTTGGTTCAATTGATATTTTATTGGTAACTTTTAATGATTAACCTTTAACTTTCAACAAAAAGCTTAAAAATTCTGTTCAGACTTGAAACCTCCCTGCCGTACAGTGTCTGCCGACAGGTAGGGGCAGGGTTGAAAGTTGAAAGTCTGTTTTAAACTCTTAGTACAAACATTAAGTTATAAACTAGTAGATATCTCCGCGCTGGTCGATATGACAAAATTAATCATTTGTCACTTCGACCGTAGTGGAGAAGTCTAAAAACCTAAATCACAACTTTCAAGTTTTGACTTTAATTTATTTAACTTCAACAGTTCGACAAACTCCGAAACCTCAAACACCGAACTCAAAACACCGAACTCAAAACCTTCAACAATTCGAAACTTCAAGATAATTTACAATCAATTTGGGTAAAGCATAATTATCCAAGTCTATTTTGTCAATTAGTTGATAGGTATTGTTTTCCTTAAAGTTTCCCAATTCTACAAAATAGAAATCCGCAAAAATCTTTTGATGTGTAAGTTTGTGAACTAATGAAGTTCTGTATTCTATAGATTTAACATTATTACTTTCGATAATTTCGTGCTTTTTGAGATCTTGAAAATTCATTTTTTGATCCGTTTCAATCATTGGCAATTGAAATAATCCATTCCATATATCTTTTGCTTCTCTTTTTTGAATCCAAATTTTTCCTTTACATTCAAAATGTAAAAAAGTAAAATACCTTTCGCTTACTTTTACTTTTTTTGACTTAACAGGCAAGTTGGAAAAAGTATTTTTATTAAAACCTTCGCAAGACGAACTAAGAGGGCAATTTTCACAATCTGGATTTTTTGGAGTACAAACCAAGGCTCCAATTTCCATCAAAGCCTGATTGTGGTCTCCTGGATTTTCTTTTTCTATCAATTCATTGGCTAATTTCTGGAATAACTTCACTCCTTCACTTGAGTCAATTGGTGTTGCATCATTAAAATATCTAGACAAAACTCGATATACATTTCCGTCCACAACTGCTACTTTCTCATCATAAGCGATTGATGCAATCGCTGCTGCCGTGTAGGCTCCCACACCTTTCAATTGAATTAATTCTTTATATGTTCTGGGAAATTCACCACCAAATTCATTCATAATTTGTTGTGCAGCAAAATGCATATTTCTCGCCCTCGAATAATATCCTAGACCTTGCCAAATTCGCAAAACCTCATCTAAATCAGCATTCGCAAAATCTTTTATCGTAGGATATTTCTCTATATATTTCAAAAAATAAGGGAGCCCTTGAGCCACTCTTGTTTGTTGTAAAATAATTTCTGACAACCAAATTTGATATGGGTCATTTTGAGTTCTCCACGGCAAATCCCTTTTGTGACGGGCAAACCAGCCTTTTATTTCTTTACTAAAATTCATATTCCAAACAAAAGTATTACGAATTTTAATAAAAAACATTAGTTCTGTTGCATTATTATAAAATATAAATTTATCTTTGCACCCCCCTTAGAACAAGTTAAGTAACTGATATAAAATTATTTTAAAAATGACAAAAGCAGAAATTGTAAGCGACATCGCTGACAAAACAGGAATTGAGAAGGTAGCAGTAATGGCTACAGTAGAGGCATTTATGGATTCAATCATCGATGCAATGGAGAAGGGTAATAATGTTTACCTAAGAGGGTTTGGTTCTTTCATTATTAAAGAAAGAGCTCAAAAAACT
This sequence comes from Flavobacteriales bacterium, assembly GCA_018401455.1. Taxonomy (GTDB): domain Bacteria; phylum Bacteroidota; class Bacteroidia; order Flavobacteriales_D; family Parvicellaceae; genus Parvicella. The sequence goes on along the minus strand of JAGYKU010000010.1, from coordinate 45,459 downwards.
GGAAGAAACATTTCGAAAAATACAACTATCGTTATTCCAGCTCACAATATACCAGCTTTCAAACCAGCAAAAACATTTGTTGAAGGTGTGAAAACTAAAGTTAAAGTGGGTAAAAAGAAATAATATTTACAAACTAATTAAATAATCGAATTATGCCAAGTGGTAAAAAAAGAAAAAGACATAAGATAGCGACTCATAAACGTAAAAAACGTCTTAGAAAAAACCGTCACAAGAAGAAGAAATAAAACATTGCTCAATTTGAGCTTTGTTTAAGTATATACAACAGGAAATAAAAGAAATTTTGTTTCCTTGTTGTGCTTATATACAACTGTAAAAAGATACACAAACTTTTTTTGACTCTTCATATTAAAGTTGAAACACACTTGTGTTATTTATTAACTATTAAAAAACTTCTTCTGTGAATTATGAATTAATAATAAATTCATCATCAACAGAAGTTACGATTGCCTTACTTAATAACAAAAAATTAATTGAGTTACACAAAGATAGGCATGATACGAGTTTCAATGTTGGTGATATTTATCTAGGGAAAGTCAGGAAGATTGTCCCTAGTTTGAATGCTGCATTTGTGGATGTAGGATATGAAAAAGATGCGTTCTTACACTACCTTGATTTAGGACCTCAATTCAATTCGCAAAACAAATACATACAGCGTGCTGTTGAAGGAAAACTTCAAAACTCTGAAATATCCAACAATTCCATCGAGAAAGAAATTCAAAAAGATGGAAAAATAAAAGATTTGTTGGCAACCAAACAACTCATTGCTGTTCAAGTTGCCAAAGAACCCATTTCTAGCAAAGGTCCAAGACTAAGTGCAGAGATTACTTTGGCTGGAAGATATATTGTATTGGTTCCTTTTACAGATAAAATATCTGTTTCTCAGAAAATAAAATCCGTAGAGGAAAAAGAAAGATTAAAAAGTCTTTTGGCAAGTATAAAACCCAAAAACTTCGGTGTTATCATCAGAACTGTAGCCGAAAACAAAAAAGTAGCCGATTTAGACCAAGACTTAAGAGATTTAGTTGAGAAATGGGAAAAACTGAATAAAAGCATAAAAAATGCAACACCACCCAAAAGAATTTTAGGTGAGTTGAACAGAGCAAATACAGTTTTGAGAGATTTATTGTCAGCAAGTTTTTCTAGCATTCATGTGGATGATCCAAAACTCCACGAAGAAATAAAATTCTATGTAAAAACGATTGCTCCTCAAAAAGAATCTATCGTAAAACTTTACAAAGGAAAAGATCCCATTTTTGAACATTTTGGAATTAACAAACAAATTAAAGCTTCTTTTGGTAAAAAAGTAATGCTTCCTTCTGGAGCCTACTTGATTATCGAACATACAGAAGCGATGCACGTAATTGATGTAAACAGTGGCAACAGAAAAGCGACTGAACAAAATCAAGAACAAAATGCCATCGAAACCAATCTTGAAGTTGCGGAGGAAATTGCTAGAATTCTCCGATTGAGAGATATGGGGGGAATTATTGCGATTGATTTTATCGATATGCACCAAAAAGAGAACAATAAAAAATTGTATGAAGTTCTAAAAGAACACATGCAAACTGATAGAGCGAAACACAATATTATTCCTCCTACTAAATTTGGTGTAATTGAATTGACAAGACAACGTGTAAGACCAGAAACGGACATCAAAACATCTGAAGTTTGTCCTTCTTGTGGTGGAACTGGAGAAATTACTGCTTCCATTTTGATCATAGATGAAATTGAAAACAATATCAGATATCTAGTGGAACAAGTAGGACAGAAAAACATTACTTTGATTGTACATCCATTTATAGAAGCCTATATCAAAAAAGGAATCAAAAGTCTTCAAAGAACTTGGTTTTTGAAATTTAAGAAATGGATTTCCGTTAAAGGTGTTACCTCGATTCCTTTTCTAGATTACAAATTTGTGGACGCTGAAAACGAAGAAATTGAATTGTAAAAGATTCTAAAAAATTAAAAGTTACTCGAAAATGCTCGGTTTAAAACTTACTACTGACCCAAGATGGGTAAATCTTGTAGAAACAAATTTAGAAGCAGTACTTTCTGATCACGCTTGGTGTGAGAAAAAGGCTGCTTCTAATGCTATTGCTCTTATTACATACAATTCTGACCTCAACGACTTAGTAGATGAAATGACTGCCATCTCCATCGAGGAAATGCAACATTTTGAAATGGTGATTCAAATTATTCGCAAAAAAGGACTCCAATTAATTCGTGAAGAGAAGGACAACTATGTAAACGAACTTTTTACTTTTATGAAAAAAGACGGAAGTAGAACGCAAGCACTTTGCGAAAGACTACTTTTTGCTGCAATGGTTGAAGCCAGAAGTTGCGAAAGATTCAAAACGCTTTCCGAAAACATTAAAGACGAAGAATTGGCAAAGTTCTACCGAGATTTGATGGTAAGCGAAGCCAACCATTACACTACATTTTTAAAATTTGCCAAAAAATATGGTACAGATGTAGATGTGGACAAAAGATGGAAAGAATGGCTCGCTTTTGAAGATACTATCATCAAAAAATATGGGAAAGAAACCACCATTCATGGTTAAAGCATCCTACGGAGCAGTAATATTATAAACATTACCATTGATTTCTACAGTAGCGGCCGCATCGCAATCGCCAGTTCCAAAATCTACAGTTCTTAAATGTAAATCTTCAGGCTGTATTTCTATAGTTCCTTTCTTAATCCATCTGCAAATTACAGCCACTCTCAAAGGAGAAGTAATTTCCATCGTATAGTTGAGTCCATTTCTGTTTACACCACTTGCAGTTCCTGTAATGTCATATTCATCATCCAAAACACCAAATAACCCTTGAGTTTGTTCACCCAAAACCCATTCTCTAATTCTAGAACTTTCATAAGTGGTAATGTCGCCATTAGTATAAGTAACTTTTCCATTGTCTATCTCGATAGAAAAATGTGTATTTCCTGCGCTATTTTGACCTAAGTTCGTAATCGTTTTTGTTCCTTCAACTTTGTTGTCGTTGTGATAAAAATTTTGTGTGGTAACACTAATCACCGTTCCTGGCGTTCTATAATACCCACTTACAGTTGCCGTGATTATCCCTCTACGATTTGTTCCATAATTGTCTGTACAATTCGTACTTCCAAAATCAATTGTAACTGTTTTGGGGAATGTTGTATCTGGAAATGCTGGACTTACAGTAACAGTAGCACAGTTGGACCCAAAAGCAGACAAACCAGATGAAGATTTTTCCAAATCATTATCTTTAAGTGCATCTTCAGTAACTTTAAAAATATCATTAAAAGAATTTTCCATCATGGCAAAATCCTGACTTGTAACAGTAGATCTATTCGCCCTTCTTTTAGTACAAGATTGCAAAGTGAATACAAAAACCAATAACAATAACCCTGATAATTTGATTGACTGTTTCATATTAATTATGTATTAAATTAGTTAATTTCAGAAGTCGTATCGTCTTGCCCAAAATTGAATTTAAGTGTAAATCTGATCGTGTTAGCAATAGGACTGTTTTGAGATAGAGATAACAAATAACTCAAATCCAATTGAAAAGAAGAATACTTCACTCCAGCACCCATCGACAAAAATCTTCTGTTTCCTTTGGTAAAATGCTCATGAAAATAACCACCTCTCACAGCAAAGATATTGTTGTACCAATATTCAGCACCTAAAGAAAGGTTGATTTCATTCAATTCTTCTTTGAGTTTACTTCCTTCTTTTACTCCAATAGAAGTTTTGTTATCGTCATAAAGCACTTCTCCTGGAGCATCAATAAATGATTGAAAAATCCCTGAAGCAACACCTACGTTGGGGTCTCTACCACTGTAAATTAAAGGGAAACCATCAGTTCCAATTATTTGCGATCCATTATCCAATTGGTAAACAGGTCTGGTAGGTACTAAAAGTTTGTTGGCATCAAAAGCGATGGTAAGTTTGTTGTAATCATCAAAATCCATATTCAATGCCGTTCCTAACCTAAGATTTGTAGGGATAAAATCTCTTTGAGCATTATCAGTATAAGCCATTTTCGATCCGATATTCGAAATATTCAATCCATAAGCCATAGAAGCTCTAAAGTTTCCTAAATCAAATTTTTCTCCAGTATAAAACATAGATACATCAGCAGCTACTGATTTTCCGGCTTTGGTTTCACCACCTACAGTTGTGATTCCACCAGTAAGATTAGAATTGATAAATCTACCAGTAATTCCAACCGCCAATTTTTCACTCAACTTTCTACTGTACGTTGCATCTAGCGCAAACTCTGCAGGTTTAAAATCTCTAATTGTTTGTCCAGTGATATCCGTAAACGTAATATTTCCAAGAGAAAAATATCTCATAGAAACACCCACTGCAGAATTCTTGTCGATTTTTTTGTATCCAGTAAGGTATGCCAAGTTGATATCATTAACTAATTGACGCAACCAAGGTGAATAGGAAATAGAAACTCCAAAATCTTCTTTATCATCTATAAAAGCAAGTTTTGATGGATTCCAGTGAATTGAATTGGCATCAGGAGAAATTGCAACACCTGCATCTCCCATTGCAGAAGATCTAGAGTCAGGTGATATCAACAAAAAAGGAACTGCTGTAGTTATCGTATTTATTTGTTGTCCTGTTAGGTTACCTGTAGCAATTTGAGCATTTGTACTCGTTGAAGTCAACAATCCTACAACTCCCAATAATATTAGTTTCTTATTTAATTTCATTATTTTTTTGAATATGAACATACAAATATACGCATACTTTGTATTTATATTGTATGGTTGTTAAAAAAAACTAGTTTAAAATGACCAATTTTTGATATTTTTCGTGTTTTTCACCAGCTTCGTTTACTACTGATAGTTTATAAACATAAGTTCCAATACCTATTTTATCTCCAAAATCATCTCTTCCGTCCCAATAAATTCCATCGGTTCTAAATCCACTATTTTGAACTCTCTGACTGATGTCTTTTACTAACTTTCCTGTAATTGTGAAAATCTGAATTTGAACATCTAAAAAATCACAAACTTGGTTGTGCTGAAATGAAAACTCTGTATTTGTGGTAAATGGATTGGGATAATTTATAAGATGTTCGATACTTATTTCTTCATCTTCAACTACTGTAAATTCTATTTCAGAATCTGAACTATTGTTATATACATCCCAAACTTTGAATCTAGCAACGTGAGGTCCTGGAGCAATTTTACTTAACTGATACTTCACCCTTCCACTTTTGTAGGTATCCACATCAGATTCGTAATATTCGTTCAAAATAATGGGTTCACTTTCATCATCAATTCTAAGCTCGATATTATGTCCAATTCCACTTCCAATCATATTGATTCCGTTCTCATCAAAAACTTTTGCAATAAAAATTGGATTTTGATCTGTCATTCCTCCATCTACGAATTTTTCATTATTCATAAATAGCACAACATCGGGGCCTTTATCATCAGCATTTGCATTGGAATTAATCCCTCCGATTATTGGTGTTTCATCAACTCCTTTTCCATCTATTAGACCATTTTCTGCATAAAAACTCAATCTTCCTGGACCAAAAGAAAAAGCAATGTCTTGAGGAATCATAAATGAAAAAGTAAATTTCCCATTAGTTACAGAAGCTTTTCCTCTGTATATAATATTTTGCCAAGTTTGAAAATCTTTTAACGCTCCTGTTTCGTGTCCTAAAGTTTTTAATTCTGATATTTTATCATAAATTGTAGGCGTAACAAAACCATTAAAATTATTCATTGAACTACCATTGATGTTTTCAATATGTCCAGAAACTGTCACTAAGCTTAAAGCATTCAATGTATCGGTAAATACGTTCAAAGCAATCCCGTTGATTGAATCCACCTTCACAACATGATTTGGAAGCGCTAATCTCACTGCTGGATCTCCCAAAAAAGTGAACTTCCTTCCTTCATTACTAAGAAATTTAGAAGCAAATTTATTTTTAGCGCCTTTATAAATATCTCCGATATATTGTGGTTTACCATCTACATAATCCGCAACAGTATCATAAAAAACTCTTGCTAAATTTCTATTGTCGGTCGTAAAAACTAATCTTGTAGTTGTAAATAAGGAAATCCCTCCACCATCTCTATTCAAAACAACATATTCTCCAGCAGAAACCCTATCGTGATCGTCATATCTACTAAATTCACAAGTTGCAGTCATAAACAAAGGCAAATTAGGAGAATTTGTCCATCCTTGAATGGTAGGAATATTCAAAATTTGTTCATGTGCCCAGCCTAACTCACCTCCATGTCCGATATAATTGACTACTAATGCACCTCGCTGTACTCTAGACCTAATCAATTCTTCTATTTCATAATTACGCTCACCACCGGGAGTTACGACTTCTGGATATGCTGCACTGTGCAATTTTACTAAGTTTAAATCATTATGAGTTGATTTCATAATAGCAGCCATATTTTCTACGTCTGTAAAATAAGCATCGCCATCACCATCATCACTCACCATTACTATGATATTTCTCCAATCTCCAAGTGGATTTGCATCAGTAACACCTCCACAACAATTAGCAGAATTATTATTTTGAGTACTCAAAGTTGCATAATTTATAATTTTATCTACTACATTGTTGGCATCTTCTAATGTTTCAACAGGAATTCTACCAATCGCCATATCCATCATATCTGACCCATTCATACCTTCGTTATCGTCAAGTATCACGTAGAAATCATCTGTTGAAAAAGTACTATTCGCAAAAGATTCATTTGATTCATAAGTAATTACATAATCACTTTTACTATTCAGTCTATTTCTGTAATCGTAAGAACAATCTCCTAACAACAAACAAAATCTTGGTGCATCATTAGGATTTCCTGCTGCTCTATCATAAAACATTTTCAAAAAATGCTTTATCGCTACAGGATCTCTCATTCCCGAAGAGAACTCATTAAATATCTCTTGTTGGTTTAGAATATAAGAACTCAATCCTTCAGTTTGATGATGAGCCGCCAATCTTTTAGCAGCAGGATAAAACTCTGGTGCAGAAATAATAATTAAATCTCTAGATTCTAACCCATGTAAATTTTGATTAGGCACACTTCCAAATGCCTTGGGGGTTTTGTATTGATCATCAGTAAATGCAACGAATGTTTTTAACTCATCCAAACTAGATTTAAAGGTAACAGTATTTCCGTTTTTATTAAAACTAACGTTTTTGGGATGAACAGGATTGCTAATATCCCAAATAAATTTAACATTTTGAGCATTAGAAAGGATAAACTCCCCAATGTTTCCAGTTCCAACAGAATTAAAGTCTGAAAAATTCATTTGACTTCCTTCCATTCTTAAATTTCTAACAGCATTAACAGTAATGTAATCTAAATACCCCAATGATGAAGGCAAACCATCCTTATTGAAAGTAAGTGAAACAGAAACATTGTCGCCAGTTGGTTTTACCTTTAAAAAATTTGTTGCTAATCTACATTTTGGACTCACCGAACCTTGTCCCGAACCACTTATGGGTTTAATATCTACAGATTGATTGCCAACAGCCATGATAAATCTTGCATTATTAGTTGTTGTTGGGGTGCTTATACCAATTCTAGACTTTACTACAACAGAATCACTAGTAGAAATATTAGCGAATGAAAAATTATAGCTTTTATTTAGTTGAACATCAAATAAATCTCCCAACCATTCTACACCAGATTTTGCTAAATTTCTAGTATCTTCTTCCAAATATTTAAAATCATTAAATTTGGTAATAGTATGTGTTACATTCCCAGAAGGTGTTCCAAGATTTGTAACTACAGCTGAAGAGTTGGAATTGGAAATATTTATAAAATAATAAGATGTATCTGTATAATTATTGTTTTCGTGCAAATACTCAACATTGTTGTGAGTAATTTTGTGAGGTCCATTGGCATAAAAGACTAAATAATCATTGGGATCAAAACTTCCATCATTAGCACCTGATATGTATATAGATCTTTGCAGTAAATCATCTACTCGAGGCGCGCTATTATTATGATTCAACATAGATTGCCCATTTCCATATATATGAATTGAATTAGGAGTTAGATTTTGCATGTTGATTCCCAAATTTTGCAAAAAATTATAGTCAATTTTATATAAACCATCTTCAGGCACTCCAATTCGATACCAATCACCACTTCCGCTTGCCAAAACAGAATTTGTTGTAAAACTTTTGGGTTTAGATGTATTTTTGTTGTAGGTTTCTATTTCGCCAGTAATTTGTGTAATTTTTTCAATTTGACCAGTAATTTCATTTTTAATGAGTGCGTCAAATTCTACTACAGCAAAATATTGATATCTTTGAGATACGGTATTAACTTTGAAAGTTATTTTATTTGGAACATTTTCTCCAGAAACAAACTTTTTTTCTTCAGGTGTAATGGGAGTGGACAAGTAAGATTTTAATATAAAATTTGAAGCATTCGTTCCAATTTTGTGAGAAAAACTATATTTAGGAATGTTAAATTCTGAGTCCCAACCACCAAAAGTTGGAGCAAAACCAACTTTCAACATTCCATTGCCAGTTTCAATTGATACAGGTTCATATTCGACCTCTTTAATTATTTCAATAGTTTTTTGACCAAAAAAATTACTTATAAAAAGTAAATTAAATATTGAAAATAGAATTATATAATAGGATTTTATCATTGTAAAAATGGAAAATTTTAGTTTAATTATTGTAACTTTATAAATACAAATTTATTGTACAAACATTAAAAAGTGTAATCTTTTTAATCAATTTTGATTTTTGATATAAAATTATTTATACATTTGTCTAAGTTTGAGAATTTATTAAATGAACAAAAACGATATAGTAAAAATATTTTTGATGATTTGTGCCTTTGTTTTTATCGCTCCAGATAAAGCATTTGCGCAAGATCCTGAGTTTTCTCAATTCTATGCAAACCCTTTGTATTTGAACCCTGCTTTTGCAGGCACTGCTAGGTGTCCAAGAGCCAATTTGATTCATAGAAATCAGTGGCCAGGAATGTCAGGAACTTATGTTACCTCAGCGGTATCTTATGATCAGCACGTAGAATCAATTTCTGGAGGCATAGGTTTTATGTTTACGAGTGATAATGCTGCAAACACTCTCAATACAAATAGATTTAGTGCAATATATTCTTATCAAGTTGTAGTAAATAGAAAATTTTCGATGCGTTTTGGAGCAGAAGCTACTTTCTTTCAAAAATCTTTGGATTGGAATAAACTTCAATTTGGAGATATGCTTGATCCGAGAAGAGGTTTTGTTTATCAAACCAACGATTTACCAAGAGGTGGAAATGTAGCAGGAGTAGATTTCTCTGCTGGTTTCTTAGGCTTTTCGGATGTTTTCTTTTTTGGTTTGGCTGCCCATCACCTAACACAACCCAACGAATCTGTAATTATTGGCGATTCTCCACTACCTATGAAAATCACAGGACATGCTGGAGCAGTAATTCCTCTTGCAGGAGGAGCGTCAAAGTACACTACAAATGATGCAACTATATCTCCAAATATAATGTTTAGGCAACAAGGTACATTTACGCAACTTAATATGGGACTTTACTTAAAGAAAGGACCTTTGGTTGCAGGATTTTGGTATAGAAATAAAGATGCGTTTATTGTATTATTAGGAATTCATACCGATGTGGTAAGAATTGGATATAGTTATGATTTAACTGTTTCTAGATTGACAATGAATACAGGTGGAGCACATGAAATAACAATGGGCTTCAACTTTAAATGTAAACAAAAAAGAAGAACTTTTAGGACTATTAGTTGTCCTTCTTTCTAATTTTTTTTAGAAAAAAAATAAAAATTATTGTAACCAAATTTATTTAAACAAGTTATAAGGCTAAAATCTCATTATGAAGAGAACGGGAAAAAAAGTAGCAACAGTTGGAATAGTAACCAGTTTATTAATGTCATGTTCTTATGAAAGATCAAGCGTTACTGGATGGGACTACAACAATCCATTGAATGGTGGTTTTGAGAAAAAACCATACGAAGAACAAGAAACAGGACCAGGTTTGATACTTATTGAAGGTGGTACATTTACCATGGGTCAAATTGAACAAGATGTCATGTATGAACATCACAATACTCCTCGTAGAGTTACAGTTTCTTCATTTTATTTAGATGAAACTGAAGTAACCAATCACCATTGGTGTGAATATTTATATTGGACAGACAGAACTTATTCACCAGATTTTACTCAGATATACAAGAAAGCGCTTCCAGACACATTGGTTTGGAGAGAAAAATTAGCTTTCATGGAACCATACGTTGATTATTATTTAAGACATCCATCTTACAGAGATTATCCTGTAGTTGGAGTAAATTGGTTGCAAGCAAATGATTTTTGTTCTTGGAGATCTGATAGAGTAAATGAACTTATTCTCATTAGAGAAGGAATTTTAGTGCATAATCCAATGCAACAAAATGAACCTTTTACTACTGATTCATATCTTGTAGGTCAATATGACGCAGGTACTAATCCTGTTGGTCAAATCCCAGATTTAGATCCTTCCAAAGGTGGCTACAATCCAGTTACAGGAAAGGTTAAATCTAAAGATATGGCCACAAGAATAGTGAAAATGGAAGATGGAATTATGTTACCAAGATACCGTCTACCAACTGAAGCTGAATGGGAATTTGCTTCTTATGGTTTGATAGGTAACACTATAGATGAAAGAATTGTAGAACGAAGAATATATCCTTGGAATGGTCACTGGGTTAGAAATGCAGAAGACAAATGGCAAGGAGATATGATGGCAAACTTTGTAAGAGGAGCTGGTGATTACATGGGTGTATCTGGAAGTTTGAATGATAATGCTGACGTAACATCTCCTGTTTATGCTTATTGGCCAAATGATTATGGTCTATACAATATGGCTGGAAATGTATCTGAATGGGTATTAGATGTTTACAGACCTTTATCACACGAAGATTTTGATGAATTCAGACCTTTTAGAGGTAACGTATTTACCACCAAAACTATAAAAAGTGATGGAGCATATTCTAACAAATATGAAGAAGTAATCTATGATTTACAGGGAATGAAAGAATATCTTGAACTATTTAAATTTGAAAGATTTGAAAATCCTGATGAATTAAATAGAACTTATAACTATGTTACTAAAAACAGAATGGACTCTATAGAATTAGCACTAATTGGTGAAATTGAAGCCATTTTTGATGTAGCACAAGATTTGAAAAATAGAAAGCAAGATATTGAGTCTTCAATAGCAATTAGAGCCATTTTTGATGATTTATTCGATGATTTCAATACAAGAGTTCAAAATAGAGATATTCAGAATGTTGATTTTGGACCTCAAGATATTGATTGGTCTGAATTCGAAGTTGAAATTATACCAATGTTGAGAGTCGGTTTGTCTGAATTTGAATTGAATGTTCCTGGAAATGTTCAATCAAGACAAGTTACTGCTGAAGAAAACATAAAAAGAAGAAACTATAGAGTTGCAGATAATATTGATTATTTAGATGGTGATTTGAAATCTTCTATATTCTATCCTGGAGACCAAAGAAACCAAGGTAAAATTGACCAATTTAACCAAGGAGTACTTAATGAAGATTGGGCAATGTATCAAGCAGGTAGAGAAAAATCACTTGGTGCTGCTTCTAATCCTACCTCTCTTATTACAGATAAATCAAGAGTTTATAAAGGAGCTTCTTGGAGAGATAGAGCATATTGGATGAATCCTGGTACTAGAAGATATTTGGATGAGGATCTTTCTACTGCAACTATTGGATTTAGATGTGCAATGGATAGAGTTGGAAGTCCTGTAGGATTAGGTTCAAAAAGAAAATAATCATTAATACATACGTCAAAAAAGCTACTTCATAATAGGAGTAGCTTTTTTTGTCTTAAATTTCAAATAATAACTTCTATTCAGAAATATTTAAATTAACTTTGATATTCATTTATAGTTTATACTTAATTAAAATATGAATTCATTACTAAAAGATTTATCTTTAACCAATAAACTACTACTATTTTTAGTTGTTCCTTTAGTGTTTTTTTTACTGAAAATACTTTCGTTTATATTAATACCTTTAATTTCTTCAATGTTTATTGCATTAATGTATCTACCATTAATGAGAACATTAAAGAGAAAAAAAGTACCTAATTTAGTTAGTGTTGGTATTGTCCTTATTATTTTCCTTCTAATTTTATTTGCAGCTTTTTTATTAATTAAAGTATCAAGTATAGAAATCGTTGAGAATAAAGATGCTTTTCTACAACAAGCTACAATTAAACTTGATTCCATTTTACTTTCCTTGCAAGAAAACTATGGAATTGTTAATGCAACTGACGCCAATTTTCTTTCTGATCTTGCAAAAAACAATAGTTCATCAGAGGGACTTGGTAAGACATTTGGACAAGTAGGTAGTATTCTTACTATGTTATTAATGACTGTTTTTTTTACAGTATTACTTCTTGCAGAATCAGTAAATGTTGAGAAGTTAATTGCTAAAACTATAATTAAAACCAGATTCGCTTCTGTAAAAACTTTTAGAAGGATTGAAAAAGATTTGATTAAGTTTATCAAAGTAAAAGTACTAGTTAGTTTAGGTACAGGAATTTTTACAGGAATGTTTTGTTACTTTTTTGACGTAAGTTTCCCTATATTCTGGGGGTTATTTGCATTTTTAATTAACTTCGTTCAAATGGTTGGTTCTTTTATAACCATTATATTGGTTTCTATATTTGCCACTATAGAAATTGAACATGGAAGCACATTGTTTCTTTTTATTGTTTGTGTTTCTTTAACCCAAGTTTTGTACGGTTCCATTTTAGAGCCAATTTTTATGGGTAAAACATTCTCTATAAATGTAGTTACAGTATTAGTAATGTTAATGCTCTGGGGATTCATTTGGGGTATTCCAGGAATGATATTGGCCATTCCAATCACTGCTTTTCTAAAAATCATTTTTGAACAACTACCAAAAACTAAAATACTTTCTGATATTATGTCTGGAGACTAATTATTCACATTTTACAAAGTAGTCGATAAGTTTTTTGCAATTCACAAATAGTTGCTATACCTTTGCATTCCTAATAAAGGAATTAAAAATAATTAATATTCAATAAATAATGAGTACAATGACAGAAAGACTCCCTTACAAAGTGAAAGACATCAGTCTTGCTGACTGGGGTAGAAAAGAAATTAGATTAGCGGAAGCTGAAATGCCAGGTTTGATGGCTTTAAGAGAAGAATACGGAGCTAAAAAAACTCTAGCAGGAGCAAGAATTGCTGGTTGTCTTCACATGACCATTCAAACTGCTGTGTTAATCGAAACACTTGTAGAATTAGGAGCTGAGGTAACTTGGTCTTCGTGCAACATATTTTCAACTCAAGATCACGCTGCTGCTGCTATTGCTGCAACTGGTGTTCCTGTTTATGCTTGGAAAGGTTTAAGCGAAGAAGAATTTGACTGGTGTATTGAACAAACTTTATTTTCATTTGAAGGAGGAAAACCTTTGAATATGATTTTGGATGATGGTGGAGATTTAACGAATATGGTTTTTGATAAATACCCTGAATTAACTAAAGACATCAAAGGACTTTCTGAAGAAACTACTACTGGAGTTCACAGATTGTACGAAAGAATGAAAAAAGGTACTTTAGTAATGCCTGCTATCAATGTAAATGATTCAGTTACAAAATCTAAATTTGATAACAAATATGGTTGTAAAGAATCATTAGTAGATTCTATAAGAAGAGCTACAGATGTTATGATTGCTGGAAAAGTAGCTGTTGTGGCTGGTTATGGTGATGTTGGAAAAGGTTCTGCTGCTTCATTGAGAGGTGCTGGTGCCAGAGTTATCGTTACTGAAATTGATCCAATTTGTGCATTACAAGCAGCTATGGACGGATTTGCTGTTAAGAAAATGGATAACGCAGTTGCAGAAGCTGATATCGTTGTTACCACTACTGGAAACAAAGACATCGTGAAAGGTCATCATTTTGAAAAAATGAAAGACAAAACTATCGTTTGTAATATCGGTCACTTTGATAATGAAATTGATGTTCCATATCTTAACAATACTTATGGTTTTACTAAAGTAACTATCAAACCACAAGTAGATATGTATAATGTAAATGGTAAAGACATTATTTTGTTGGCAGAAGGAAGATTAGTAAACTTAGGTTGTGCTAATGGACATCCTTCTTTCGTAATGAGTAATTCATTTACCAACCAAACTTTAGCTCAAATTGAACTTTGGACAAATAGTGAGGCTTATGGTAATGAAGTATATATGCTGCCTAAACACTTAGATGAAAAAGTTGCTCAATTGCATTTAGCAAAAATCGGTGTGGAATTAGATACACTATCTCAAGACCAAGCAGATTATATTGGTGTGGATGTAAAAGGGCCATTCAAACCTGAATATTACAGATATTAATCTATAATTAAAATATATATTATCTTTGAAGTCCCATTAATTATGATGGGACTTTTTTTATATCAAAAATGAAAATTTCTAAAAGGTTTCTATATTATTTTATTGGTTTTGGATTGGGAATTATACTCACTATAATTCTATTTGTCAACAAAGATATTTTTGGATTCTTACCATCCAATAGAGTCTTGAAAGATATTCAAAACAGCAACATTCTTATTTCAGATGTAGAAAAGGAAAAACTAGAATGTATGAATATTGACGAAGCATTTATTTTTAAAATGATTGAAAATGCTAGTGTAAACTTTTCAAATAGTCAAACCAGCTATTCTGATGAAAAATTTATCATCAATGGATATGAAAAAACTGTAGAAGTAAAAAAATATGAATTAGAATATGAGAATAAATTAATCTCTTTTTGGATTGCACCTAAGGACTCTATTTCTATTTTACATACACTAAACGCTGACAAAAACTGTGTGATTAGTGCTACTGATTCAAAAACACTTGACGTTTTGTATATGCCTTCCTCACTTATTTTTGAAAAATTAAACTCAAAAGAATTGTGGCTCAATAAAAATATAAAATGCGAATTGGAATGTTTGAACATTAAAGACAGTGATATCGAAGAACTCTTTAAAACTGGGGAGTTGCTTATTTCTGAAAGTTTCCCGAATAGAAAACCAAATCCAGTTTATTTTATCAAACAAAATATCAATGGAATCGATTGGGTTTTTTGGGTAGAATTGGGTGATACCAAAACCAGAATCAAATATGTAATTGATATGAGTGGAATAAAAGCAGAACCCGGTCAATTTCTTATCAACCAATTATTTCAAAAAGTACAAGAAGACAATAGTTGTAATTGCTATGATTAAGTTGATATGGAATATGATGTTTAAATTTAATTCTTCAAAATCCAAAAACTAAGTTCTTTAGGAAGATAAGACTCAATCCATTTATTCGTTTCAGTCTCAGAATCACTTGAATAGACAAAAACTCTTGTCATTTGTTTGGTTTCATCAAAATATTTTTCTGCTTGTATTTTCTTTTTCTTCAAACTTGCAATTAAATTATCTGCATTTTTAGGGTCACCAAAACTACCAACAATCACTAAGAAAGATTGATTTTTATTTAAAGATACTTGATGTGAAATAGGAGTTTCTTTAATAATTACTTTTTCTTCTTTTTGGGGTTCAGTTTTTACTTCAGCTATTTCGTCAACTTTAGTAACAGGTTTCAACTTTGAAATATCTATATTTCTCCTTCTAATAGAAAACAATCTGCTAATTGGTTTTATCGTACCGTTTGACTCTTTATAACTTTTATTATTCGTTTTTTTATCCTCAGTATATTCAGTTATTTCATTTTGTTCTTTTTGCGTTTCGGCTAAATTAGCAACCGAAGATTTGTTCTGAGAAACTGCCAAAACATCTGTTTGAATCTCATTTTCTATTTCTATACTCGATTTTGATTTCACCAAAGAATCTTTAAAAACCTGTATGTGACCAGAATAACAAGCCACCCAAACGTTTTTTTTCAACCCATCATAAGTAATTCCAATGGGTTTGCTTTTGGTTTTGGATATGGCTATCAAACTCAAATCATTTGCATTGAATTTTGAAAAAGTATTTTCATTGTAATTTACCACATAAAGAAACTTTCCATCATCAGAGATAGCCATAGAACGAGGCTGAATCCCTGCTTTGGTTTTGGAAATTTCATTAGTTTGTGTATTAATTTTAGCAATTTTATTCTCAGAATTTAAAGTTAGATACAACCATTTGCTATCTGGAGAAATACACAAATGCCTAGGTCCTTTTCCTACATTTTCTATAAAAGAAGTTTCAAAAGTTTTGATATTAATTTTGGCAAGTTTTGTAGAACCCATCACTGTTACATAAGCCCATTGGCTGTTGTGGTCAATGACAATTCCTCTGGGAAAAGTTCCTACAGAAATTCTTTTGATTTCTTTTTTTAATTCTGTATCAATAATACTAACATCACCGCTTGTCCAATTAGAAACCACTACCCTACTATTATCTGGAGATGTTGCTACATATTTCGGGACTGCACCTACTTTTACAACATCCAATATTTTGTGCGTTTCGGTATCTATTTGATAAACAAAACTACTGTCATATTTACTACTTGAACTGCAATTGTCACAACCTGGATTTCTAAACTGAGTGGAATCTCCTCCAATCATACTATAATTACTCACCCACGCATACTTTCCATTGTGAGAAAAAGCACATTCAACAGGCCCACCATAAACGCCTTTTTTAAAATCTTTGAAACCAAATTGATTCAGATAAACATAATCTTTTATCGTAGCGATTTGCTCCAGACTTCTGTCATAAACAGTTACGGTATGTCTGTACATCATATTTTGGGCATAAAAAAGTCCTTTCCCGTTGTGAACAATAGATTTAGGAGAGATTTTTCCTGAAATAGTTTTGATTAAATAAAGAGAAGAATCAATTTTATTGTGCTGAGATATAAAATGCTGAGCACAAAAGATTACAAAAACAAGTATTGTAAGTCTTATCACAAATTCACTTTTTTATAACTTAATACAAACCAAGAAACTGCTGAGATTATCAGAACAGAAATATAAATCAAAGTATTGAAAAAACCATATCCAATAGTTTCTAATACTTTGTTTAGTTCTTGTCTTTCACCATATTCAAAATAATCTGTAGCAATAATAGGCTCTATAGAAAATAAGAATATTCCACTTGAAAAGAAACCAACAAAAAGAAATAAAAGGAGCGATTTAATTTTATCTAATTTTAGTTTAGATGTACTTACCCAGTTTAAAGGTAGTAGAATTGCAAAATTAAAAATCAATAAAATTAAGGCAATATAAAGTAAAAATGGAAATACTACTCTATCGAGTAAAATATCATCCCACATACGATCTAAGAAAAAACCATCAGCATAGTTATTTAATATATTATAATAAAGCATCAAAAAAGATAGAATACCAATGAAAAAGGAAATCAAATAGGAATAAATATATCTCATCTTGTTAGTTAATTATAGATTACATCAGAAATCTGACCATTGAAATTTGGGATAAAATATATTTGATAAAAATGCTTTTTATCAGGATTCTCTTTTGTAAAATAGTATCCAGAAGTGACTACATAATCTGTATCTTCAATAGAAACTACAGCTTTCCCACAAGCATATCTTCCTTCTCCCCAATAAAGTACTTTTTCTATTTCAACATTATTTTCTTTTTCAAGATGTTCTTTGATACTTTCTTCAATTTCATTTCTATTGGAGGAAATGATTTCGAAGTATTGAGGAGATTTGACTTCTAATTTTCGAAAAAACTCAGTAACATTAAGATTACTCAAGCAACTTGAAAAAACAAAAACCAAAAAAGCGATGTATAAATATTTTAACATTTTAAATATTATATTATTTGATATCAAATTTCAATCAATTATTGAACTCCAAAAGTAAAATAAAATTCGTTAATCAATCTAAAAGTCTAGTGTAAATTAATTACTTAAGAAATTTAAAACATCTTTTGCTGTTTGTTCAGGAATTTCTTCCATAGGCACATGACCTGCATTTTCGTAGATTATTTTGGTACAGAATTTCAAATCCTTTTCAAATTTATCTGCATGAGTTACACTCAGCCAATTGTCTTTTTTGCCCCACAAAACCAAAACAGGAAGATTCAAATGTATTAAATTATCCGTGTTTTGCGAGAAACTACTATTTGCTAATCTTACAAAAGCTTCTTTATTGCCTTCTCGGTGAAATAAATCATAATATCTTGTCACCATTTCATTGGTAACTTTATTTTGATCATAAAAAACTTGCTTTACAAATCTTCTTACAACTGCTTTGGGAACATAATTAAAAACATTTCTCAAAACAGGAGTTTGTGCAATTATAAAAGGCAAAGGATAAGTATTATCGTTGATGTATCCAGCAGAATCAATTAAAATTAACTTGTTGACCATACTTGGAAATTTAAGTGCAAACTCCCAAGAAAGCCATCCACCAAGTGAGTTGCCTGCTATAGAGCATTTATCTATTTTTAAAGCGACTAAAAAATCTTTTAGTAATTCTGTAAACAGTGAAATACTGTATTTATGAGCAGGATTGGGACCTGTAAGTCCAAAACCTGGCAAGTCCAATCTTACAATTCTATATTGAGACTTGAGCATTTCTGTCCAATCATCAAAGCAATGCAAAGAAGCAAAGGTTCCGTGTACTAAAAGTAACACTTCTCCTTTGCCTTCGTCTCTATAATGTATATTTAATCCTTGAACTTCAACAAACTTTGAATGTTCGTTGGTATATTTTGCTATTAATTCTTCTAAACTCATACTTCACATCAAACCATATCTTGTTAGTTATTAGGTATTAGTCGTTAACTGTTAGTGTTTAGCACTTAGTAAATGGTGATTATATATTTTTGTACAAAGTTTTAAGTAAAATGAAAAACTTGTTTTAAAAATCAAAAATCTAAACTTAACCAACCATTACATATTAACTCTAATCGATATGTTTCAATCGATTTCGAGGTAAGAAGAATTGTTAAACTCCAAACAACGAACATCAAACATCAAATAACTAGTTGTCGAAGGTAGAAATAATAACCAGTAGAAAATAATTTTGTTAATTATTTTGGTAATTTGTTAAAATAGACAAATCCCTATGCGTTAGTATTCCGTTGAACTTCATATTAAAATATTCATTGAAAGCTGTTTCAATTCTAACTTCGTTAGCCACTAAAAATGCTGGATCAACCATAAAGTTGAAAAATTTCAAATCATAACTTGACATTAAAGTAGTGTTGAATGGTCTAAAAACACCCTTTTCAATTCCTTTGTCATAATATGCTTTTAGATTTTCGGCAGATTTTAATTTGTAATATTGAATACTCTCCCATGATTTTGGAAAATAATTTTTCAAATCATTTAGATAAATACTTGACATTCCATTCAAACATTTGGTAGCGTATCCTAATCCTTCGTAGTAACGCTCTACAAAATCTAAAGATTCATCATTCAACAAATCTCTAAACTTGTCCATTTCTTTCAATTTTAACCAAAGTGCATCGTGAACCAAATCATCTTTAGATTCATAATAGTTATAAATAGTTGCTTTGCTTAATTTTAAATAATCTGCGATATCGTTCATTGTAGGACCTTGTATTCCATGTTCATAGAAAAAAGGCATTGTGTTTGCCAACCATCTTTTTTGTTTGGCATTTAAAGATTTTCTTTCTTTTTCAATTGATTTACGTCCCATTTGTTTGATTTTATTTGCTGGTTTGTATTTATTTTGTAAATTAGCACCTGTTTCCTTGCGAGAGCAATGCTAACTTTATATTAACGCAAAGTTAAATTTTATATTACAAACCACAATGCTAAAAAACTATAAATTATTGGTTTCCTGTCTGCTAATGTTGATATCTTTTCAATTTGTAGGACAAAACATTACTTCAAAAAACGCTGTTTACCTTGAATTTCTTGGGAAAGGATTCTATTATTCTATCAATTATGAAAGGAATATTTATGAACTATCTGACAAATTTAGTTTGCAAGGAAGTGTTGGATTTGGACTTACTCCTGGGCTTACAGACATTGAAAAATCAACAGATTTGACCATACCATTCGAGTTGAATGTAAGGTATTCTTTGGGAAATCACAATATTGTAGGTGGATATGGAACAACTTTCTGGAGGTATTCGCTTACAGAAATTCCAATCGACAATTCCAATTGGGACCAACAACCTATCGCTCCTGAATTGAAAAAAGTAAAAGAATGGTTCGCACATATAGTGTTGGAATATAGATATCAAAAACCAGATGGAGGATTGATGTTCAAAGCAGGATGGAGTCCGTTATTTTTTGCTAAAATGAATCATTTTAAATACCAAAAGAAAACTAACTTTGCAAATTCATTCAACCTAGGTATTGGATATAGTTTTTAATTTTTAAAATTTAAATAACATGAATATAGTAAAATCAACATTAATCATTGCTACTGGAGTACTTATTTTAGGAACTTCTTGTAGAAAAAAAGAACCCATTGAAGATGTAAAAGTTGGAGGTTGTCTGGACAAAGACTCACCTTTATACAACGCAAATTCGGATTTTGACGATGAGAGTTGCAAATTTGCTTACACGGATAAATACGAAATTACTTACCATCCTGAAAAAGATGGAGGAAGCGATTGGGATTTTCTAACCAATACTGACGCTGATTTAATATTAAGAATTAAAGAACAAGGTGCTCCCAATTGGATGTTTGAAAGCGCTACCATTGACAATCAACCTCACAACGTTCCTGCAGTTTGGACAGCACCTACAAAATTGAAATTGTACAATAAAATTTACGAATGGGAACTATACGATTATGATGCTACAAGTTCGGATGATTTCGTTTCTGGTGGTACATTTAATGCAGTAGAATTAGCTGAAAGCGGTATCATCATTACAAAAGGAATTAATGACCATGGAGATGAATCACAATTAAAAATATATTATACGCTAGGGGATTAATCCTTTACAAAAAATTTATAACTTTGGAAGACCATCAATTGTGATGGTCTTTTTTTATTTAAAATTATGATGAGTCAAAATCCATATTCTGAAATACTTCAAAAACAACAAAAGCATTTTCATTCGGAAATCAAAAACAGAAGTTTGTACCAAAGAAAAGTGGTGCTCAAAAACTTAAAAAAATGGATTAAAGAAAATCAAGAATTGATATTGACAGAACTTGCCAAAGATTTTGGAAAATGTAGAGAAGAATTAATGATTTCGGAAATTAAACCTGTCGTTTCAGAGATTAAAGATGCGCTTAGAAATTTAAGATTCTGGGCGCAAGATGTTCATAAATCTACTCCTTTGGTTCTATTAGGCAGCAAAGCAAAAGTAGTGAAAGAACCTAAGGGAATTACACTCATAATTGCGCCTTGGAATTTTCCTTTTATGTTGGCAATAGGCCCTTTGGTATCCGCCATTGCAGCAGGTTGTACAGCAGTAGTGAAACCTTCTGAAAACACGCCTCATTGTGAAAAGCTAATTGAAAAATTAATTCAAGAAGTTTTCAAACCAGAAGAAGTAGCCTGTGTTAAAGGTGGTGTAACAGAAACCACACACTTATTGGATTTAAAATGGGATCATATCTTTTTTACAGGCAGTCCAATGGTGGGAAAAATTGTAATGACAGCTGCAGCCAAACATTTAACTTCTGTAACACTCGAACTAGGAGGTCAAAACCCTGTAATAATTGACAAAAAAACAAGTCTAAAGGATGCTGCTCAAAAATTAATCTGGGGAAAATTCTTCAACTGTGGGCAATCTTGTATTTCTCCTAATTATGTTTTTGTACATGAATCGATTCACGAATCTTTCAAAATTGCATTAAAAAAAGAATACAAAAAGATATTTGAAAGTGCTGAAGCTTCCAATAAAACGCAAAGTTTTGCTAGAATTGTAAATGATCAACACTTTTTGAGAGTTCAAAATTTATTGGACAAAAGTTTAGAAGAAGGCATGACTATAGTCGCTGGTGGTATTACAGATAGAGCAACCAAATTCGTATCACCGACAATTTTAGAAGGTTTGACAACCGACAAAACGATTTTCAAAGAAGAGATTTTTGGTCCTATTATGCCTTTAATTTCTTATAGAAATGTAGATGAGGCTATTAGAATCATCAACGAAAATGAAAAACCATTGGCGTTGTATGTTTTTACAAAGTCTAAAAGTTTTGCCAATGATATTATTTCCAAAACCTCTGCCGGAACTACGGTTGTAAATGATACCACGATTCAATTTACGCATCCCAATTTACCTTTTGGTGGGGTCAACAACAGCGGTATTGGGAAAGCCCACGGAGAATATGGATATAAAGAATTTACCAACGAAAGAGCAGTATTATACCAAAGAAGAGGCTTCACTTCTCCCAAATTAATTTACCCTCCTTATAACGGTTTTAAAAGATGGGTAATCAAAGTGGTGACTTGGTGGGTTTGAGACTATAATTGTTCGGGGTTTGAGTTTGAGGTTTGTAGTTCTGAAAGCTCTTAAAGGGTTAATATTGAAAGTTTCTTTGTCATATTGACTGGAATACAAAACGATAGTGAATATCTGTTCCAAAATTTCGGAAGGAGATATCTATCTTTGTTAATTGTTGAACATATAATGTTTGAATGTTGATTTGATTTCCCTAAACTCTCAAGCCCTCAATCACCTCAATCCATTCATCGATAGTCTTCGCTTTGTTGATATCAAATTCTCCGCTTTGGGTTCTTCTGAGGATAGTGAGATGTCCGCCAGAATTGAGCGCTTTGCCAATGTCGTGTGCTAAAGAACGTATATAAGTTCCTTTGGAGCAAATGATTTCAAAATGTAATTCGTTGTTTTCTTTAAGTAGCAATTCAATTTGATGAATCGTAACTTTTACAGATTTCATTTCTAACTCCTGCCCTGCTCTAGCATATTCGTATGCCCTTTTGCCATCAATTTGTTTGGCAGAAAAAATAGGCGGTTTTTGATCTATTTCACCGAGAAACTGCTCTTTTATTTCATTCACTAATTCTTGATGGATATGTTTGGTCTCAAAAGTTTGGTCTATCTCTGTTTCCAAATCATAAGAAGGTGTAGTCGCTCCCAATTGAATGACTCCAGTATAAGTTTTGGTGTCTTGAATAAATTGGGTAATGGCTTTTGTCATTTTGCCTGTGCAAATCACCAAAAGACCTGTTGCAAGAGGATCTAAAGTGCCTGCGTGACCTACTTTAAATTTCTTTTTGTTGTATAATTTTCTGAGCGGATATCTCAATTTGTTGACTACTGCAAATGAAGACCAACCTATAGGTTTATCTACCAATAAGATTTCTCCTTCAGCAAAATCGTATGTTTTTGAATTATCCTGCAAAACTCCATATAATGGCAACTGCACCTACAACTAAACAATATATAGCAAAATAAGTCAGTTTACTTCTTTTCACCAATTGAATCATCCAAGTACAAGCTACCAAACCAGTGAAAAATGCTGCGATAAAACCTAATGACAATGCAGACCAATTTACAGATTCTGTAATTAGTTTATCACTTAAAAGGTCTTTTGCTATTTTTCCGAAAATAAGCGGGACCACCATCAAAAAGGAAAATCTTGCAGCTTTCTCTCTATCGATTCCCAACAAAACAGAAGTGGAAATGGTCGCTCCAGATCTAGAAATACCGGGCAAAATAGCAATCGCTTGAGATATACCTATAATAACTGAATGAACAAAACTTACTTTTTTATCTGTTTTTTTGGCTTTGTCTGCAAGAAAAAGCAATCCACCTGTTACGAGCAACATAAAACCTACCAAGAGTATTTTACCTTCAAAAAAAGTTTCTATTTGCTCGTCCCATACTACACCAACAATTGCTGCTGGAATCATCGAAAGAACTATTTTAGCAGAAAAATGAAATTCATCGTTATTTTTAAACTTAAAAAGTCCTTTGAAAATTTGTACTAAATCTTTTCTAAAAATAACCACAGTGCTGAGCGCAGTTGCAAAATGCAAAACTACCGTCATCATCATGCTTTCTTTGGCATTAAAATCATTACCTTGAATAGCCTTCATCAACTCAAGATGACCACTACTGCTTACAGGAAGAAACTCAGTGAGTCCTTGAACAATTCCAAGAATAATAGATTTGATGATTTCTTCCAAAACTAAACTATACTAAGTCGTTTTTTTCTTTAGCTGTTTCTTCAGTTTGAATGATTACAGCGTTTTTTGGTCTTTTCAATACACCATACAAAACAACAACATATCCCAAAATCACTAAAAATGGTGCGAGTGTAATTCTTCTAAAAGAAAACAATTCCTCTTTTACAAATATATCTGGATCATCTGCACCACCTCCAGACATCAATACAAATCCTAGAAGTACTAAAACGACACCTCCTATGATGATTAAATAATTTTCTTTTGGCAATGCCAATCCTATTTCTTTGCTCATATCAAAAATGAAATAAAAGTTAATATAATTTATCGGTTTTGATCCAAATGTACTTATTCAAAGCAAAATAAGTAGCAAAGAAACTTATAAAAATTCCTAAAATCAGCAAACCGACAAAAATCGAGGCAAATATAAGCATTTGTTCTTTAAAAACTTCTTCCGATAAAGTTAGGTTGACAATCCAAGATGGAAAAACATTTTGAAGAAAGAATCCAAAGCCAATGAGTAAAAGTATTGCCACTATTCCAGAGGTAAATCCTTGTCCAATAGCAGCAAACAAAAAGGGTCGTCTAATAAAACTAGATTTTGCACCAACCAATTGCATCGTTCTAATGGTAAATCTTTTTGAAAATACTGCTAATCTGATGGTATTGAAAATAAGTGTAACACAAATAAACAACAAAATTCCAGCAATGATATACATCGGAAATTTCTGATTGGCAAAAACGCCTGAAGCTTCCAAAAACTGTCTTTCATTGTAATCTATAGATTCTATAAGGACTTCATTTCCATTCAAAATTCTACTTTTGAAATTTTTGATACTGTCCAAATTGATATATTCTGTTTGAAACTTAATATTAATACTCGCTTTCAAAGGGTTTGCACCATCCAGAATATCAAATGATTCTTCACCTAAATTTTGCATCATCAAGGCTTTGGCAGAATCTGGAGAAACGTATCTCGCTTCCGCTACACCAGGCTCTGTTGCCAGTTCTTTTTCCATTTTCAATACGTCCACTTCTCTAGCATTGTCTCTAAAAAACACATCTATTGAAATGTCTTTTTTGGCTTCTTTTTCAAAATTATTCCACCACACACCCACAAGAGAAAGGACTCCTAAAAGGAAAAGTAATAAGGACATCCCCAAAACTGTAGAAATAACAGTTCCTCTTATTTTTAATTTGAATTTACTCACGGTACGAAGATAAAAACTAATTTCAAGGTTGAATTTTTATTTTCACAATGATTTTAACGTGGAATAGTTAATATTCATCTTTTTGAGATAAAACTATTTCCAAAGTCTGAAAATAATTATTTCTAGCCCAAGTAAGACAAGAGCGAAAATGATGAGATGCCACCAGTATTTTTTGCCCTTTACAATATCCAACACATCAATACCATTTAAACTATCTGCGTTTTCAAAAATTTCTGTGCTTACACCAATTTCGCTATTTCCAATCGCGTTTTTCAATTCACTTTCATTGTAGAAATCTTGTGAGGATTCATCTCTATTGTAATTGAAAGAAAACCCTTGAATCGCTTCTCCATTAACTAATAGATTGTAATGTCCTGCACTTTTAATTTGATTGTATAAAATCAAATTTGTTTCGTTTTTGTTGTTTTTAACTTCTGGAAGAAAAGAAAATGATTCGTTTGCATTAGTGATTTCCACCTTATCGGAAGTATTGATGGTTTGTTTCGTGGCAATCGTATTGTCTTTTCCTACAATATGATAATAATCTCCTCTATATTGAGAAAACTCAGCAAGCCTTAGTAAAGTAGGAACAAAAAGCGCGTGTTTTGCAAAATTGGAACTATTCAAATTGAGTGATGAGGCGCAAACCGTCAAACTTCCTTTTTGATTTTTGGAATAAACCATATAAGGATTGCCATTCTGAAGTGTCATTAATTTTTCGCTTCCACTTGTAGCCGAAGCATTGATTGGGTAATAATTGTTCACAATTGGCAAATCAATATTAGATGGGATTTCATCAAAAATATCTTGATAAATTGGATGTTCGGTAAGCAATGCACTTACTTTGTTGATACTGTTAACTTTTGGAGATAGAGTTATAGAAGAAATAGATTGAAGTAATAAATTATAACTGTTAAGGTCAATTTCATCATTGGGAAAAACACAAACATTCCCACCATTATTCACAAAGTTTACCAATTCCGATTGCATTCCAGATGAAATATTAGAAATCTCACTCAGTAAAACAAAATCATAACTACCCAAAGTAGAAAAATCAAAAGATTTTAAACTTTGATTTTTAAAATTGAAATAATCATTTTTCCCAAACAAAACACCAAAATACCCAGAAGAATCTGTTTCGTAGGTACCATTGTGCAAATGAAGAACATTAATTCCTTTATTAATGAAATAACTAAAATAAAAGTTGTCGTCAAAAGTTACGGTTGCATCAGGATAATCTTCTACTGTTAGTTCACCGTGCATAATACCGTCTCCTTTTATGGTAAAAGGAATCTTACAATTCAATGAAGTTTTAGCATCGGCTGAAAAATTGATAAAGGCTCTGTTTTCTCCATTTATGGTGAGGTTGAGTTTAAATTCTATAGGGTAATCGTAGGCATTTACAACTTTGGCAAACAATACGTCTTCACTTTCTGATCTTCTCAATGGCGTTTCAAACCAAATACTATCTATATACACATTTTCACTTCCTTCATTATAATAGGGTAGGCAAATAATCTGAATAGAACTGTCTTTTTTTACTGCATCAAAATTGGAAGATTTTTTTTGGAAATCGCTCAGTAAATAAACAGTTTTGTTGGCTTCTTCATTTGCTAAGATATCTTTTTGTCTCAACAGGACTTCACTAATCATTCTGGATTGAAAACTTGGTTCTATTTCATCAATCAATTGAATAGCCTCACTTTTGTTGTAAAGTCTTTGGTGTCTTCCTTCAAAATCATTCGTGATAATTTGAAATAAATCCGTGGGACCATAATTTGAAATGATTTTTTCTGCTTGTTCTTTGGCTAAATCTAGTCTATAACCGTTAGTACCTTTGGAATCCATACTATGTGAATTGTCGATATAAACAGAAATGATAGAATCGCCTTTCATCTCTGCTTGGTTTGTTGGAATGTAAGGTTGACAAAATGCCAAAACAAGAACTGCAATCGCAAGAATTCTTATCATTAAAATGATAAGGTGTTTTAATTTAGATTTAGATTGTGTTTCGAGTTTTACTTCCTTGAGTAAATCAATATTTGAGAAATAGATTTTTTGAAACTTCCTGAAATTAAACAAGTGTATTATGATAGGAATTGCAATTGCAAATAACGCCCACAAATACTCTGGAAATAATAACTTCATTTACTTTTAAATCTTTAATACTCGTCAAATATCGCAACAAAAAAATAACTAAACATATTTCTGATGAACTTTATTATTTAAAAATTATTTTAATTTTGTGCTAAATTAATTTAAAAAGTTGTTTTAAATGACGTTAACACCCTACAAATCATTCTTTTGTTTTTTCCTTCTGTTATTTTGGAATATACATTTTTCTCAAAAGACAGAAAAAATCATTCCTGCTTACAACGATAGGATAGAAATTCACCCATCGATTGCCATTCATAATGATTTCAATCTTGATGATTGGTATTTAGGATTATCTGGAGGAATTGAAGATGTAGGCTACCAATGGGGCGCAAGATTTGGATTTGGATTTAGACCTTTCAGAAAAAAGATTTTGACTGTTGAAAGTGAAAATATTACACGTCAATATATGGAGCGAAAATATTTTCTATTTTTTGATTTTGATAAAAGATTGGGACATATAGTTTTGTTTAACCAACATCTTCAATTTTACTTTGGCGTTAGAACAGGTCTTTTAATGGGAAATTATTCAGGCACAAGAAATAATCCCGACCCTCATATGGTGGTTGCTCCTGTTGGAGGAATTTGTTTTAATTTTAATGACAAAAGTTATATCAAAATCGGATATAATCACTTTTCTGACCGAATCCTCAATGTTGATGATGGAAGAATCAATTTATCCTTTGTGTTTAATTTGATTAATCATTAAAGTAATAAGTTTAATTTATTAAGAAACTATTTCTTTCTAAAGATAAAGGTGATAACAAGTCGCCATTTTATTAAGTTTTATATAATTTCCTATTCCATACATAAATTTTTCATCTATGAGTATAATTCACTACTTTTGTAGTCAGAAATACCATTTATGTTAAAATCAATGACTGGTTTTGGTCGTGCCGAAACCAATATAGGAAATAAAAAAGTAACTATTGAAATCAAATCTCTCAATAGCAAAGGTTTGGATTTGAATTTAAAATTGCCAAGTTTCTATAGGAGTAAAGAAGTGATTGTAAGATCTATGCTTTCCGAAGGTATTTCTAGAGGTAAATGTGATTTTTATATCAATTACGAAGTGCTTGAAGGGGGGAATGCAAATATTTTAAATCACGATTTACTGAGAAGTTATTACCAAGATTTAAAAGCGTTTGCTACAAACAATAATTTGCCTAATACAGAACAAATCGATTACCTTTCTATCATGATGAAAATGCCTGATGTAATGGTTTCTCATTCGGAAGATATTACTGATGAGGAATGGAAAAGTACTGAAGAATTGATTCGCAAAGCAATTGGTGCTTTTCAAAACTTTAGAAATGAAGAAGGAAAAAGTTTGTACAATGATTTAATGCAAAGAATTGAAAGTATTGCTTCTTTATTAGAACAAATTTCTCAGTACGAAAACGAAAGAATTGAGACTGTAAAAGACAGAATTCAGAAGAATTTACAAGATATTTCTGAACCCAAAAACATTGACCAAAATAGATTTGAACAAGAACTAATTTATTATCTAGAAAAATACGATGTTTCTGAAGAAAAAGTGCGTCTAAAAGCCCATTTAGAACATTTTATTCAAACTATGAATGTAGATGGTGATATCGGAAAAAAACTAGGTTTTATCAGTCAGGAAATTGGTCGTGAAATCAATACTTTAGGCTCAAAAGCCAATCATTTTGAAATGCAAAAAATTGTAGTCGAAATGAAAGATGAATTAGAAAGAATAAAAGAGCAAGTATTAAACGTACTTTAAACATAAGATGACAAAAGGAAAAGCAATCATATTCTCAGCACCTTCTGGAGCAGGCAAAACTACTATTGTGAAACATTTATTATCACAAAGAGATGATTTGATGTTTTCTATATCAGCATGTAGCAGACCTAGAAGAAATAGAACTGAAATAGATGGGGTGGATTATTATTTTTTGAGTGTAGAAGATTTCAAGAAAAAAGTAACCAATGATGAATTTGTAGAGTGGGAAGAAGTATATAAAGACAGTTTTTATGGCACTTTAAAATCAGAAGTAGAAAGAATATGGAAATTAGGCAAAACTGTAATTTTTGACGTTGACGTAGTAGGTGGGAAAAACTTGAAAGATTACTTTGGTGAAGATGCTTTAGCCATTTTTGTAAAACCACCAAGTATCAATCATTTGAGAGAAAGACTCAAAGAAAGAGATACAGAAACAGAAGAAAGCATCAATACCAGAATGGCAAAAGCTGAAAAAGAAATAGGCTTTGCTTTTCATTTTGATTATATCCTCACCAACGATATTTTGGAACAAGCATTTGAAGATGCAGAAAAGAAAGTAGCAGCATTTTTGGACAAGTGACCAAGGAACAAAAAAATATCAAAACCAAAAAAATCGGATTATTCTTCGGAACTTTCAATCCGATACATATAGGACATCTTATTATTGCCAATTACATAGTTTACGACCAATCGTTTGATGAAGTATGGTTTGTCGTCACGCCTCACAATCCTCATAAAGTTAAATCTAGTTTATTAGCTGACCATCACAGACTGGCGCTTGTGAAAGAAGCCATTGAAGACAATCTCAAACTAAAACCATGTGACATAGAGTTTGGTTTACCTCAACCCAACTACACGGTAAATACATTGGTTCATTTAAGAGAAAAACATCCTAATTATGCGTTTTCTTTGATTATGGGAGAAGATAATTTGAGAACTTTACACAAATGGAAAAACTTTCAAGAAATTTTGGACAATCACGCTATTATTGTCTATCCGAGAGTACATACTTTAGGTGAAGACCAACAAAACGAAACACTTTCTGAAATATACGACCACACTCAGATTTCAAAATGTGACGCACCTATCATTAATTTGTCATCAACTTTTATTAGAGATGCCATTTCTAAAGGAATTGATGTGAAATATATGCTTACTGAAAAAGTATATAAATATGTGGATGAAATGAATTTTTATAGGTAAATCAACCCAACAAAACACCCACAGGACAATGATCTGATCCTTCAACTTCATTTAAAATAAAAGCGTCTTTTAATTGAGGCAGTAAAGCATCACTCACTAAAAAGTAATCCAAACGCCAACCAATGTTTCTGGCTCTTGCGTTCATTCTATAACTCCACCAAGAATACTTAATTTCGTTTGGATAAAAATATCTGAAAGAATCTGTAAATCCTCCTTTTAAGAAATTATCCATTCCTCCAATTTCCCATTCGGTATATCCAGCCGTTTTATTGAAATTCGATTTGGGGTTTGTCAAATCTATCGGTTGATGTGCTACATTCAAATCTCCACACAAAATAACGGGTTTGGTTTGTTCTAATTCTTGCATATAAGCCAATAAATCTTTGTCCCATTGCATTCTGTAATCCAATCTTTTCAATTCATTTTGACTATTGGGAACATAAGCCGTGAGTAGGAAAAAATCTTCAAATTCGGCCGTTATCAATCTTCCTTCATTATCATGTTCTTCTTTTCCCAAACCTTTTGAAATAGAAATAGGTTCTTTTTTCGATAAAATAGCAGTACCACTATATCCTTTTTTCTCCGCTGAATAGGAATGTACAAAATATCCTTCTAAAGATTCTAAAACTTCTGCAACTTGATCGTCCTGCGCTTTAGTTTCCTGAAAACAGATGACATCTGCATCTAAATCTTTGATGATGTCCACAAGACCTTTTTTAGCTACAGCCCTGATTCCATTCAAATTCCAAGAGATTAATTTACATATAGAAAAATTTATAATGTTCTAGGCAAAGATATAAATCCTAGAATTAAAAATAGTTTTTATTATATTTGTTTATATTTATGCAAAAATACGTTGTATTTTCATCATCAACCTAAATCAATAATCATGAAAATGTTTCAGAAATTGAAAACTTAATGTAAACTATTGTTCATGAAAATTATTTTATTAATACATATTATTTTTCTAACATTTATTCATTCAAATGCACAATACATCATTCATAAATGATCCTTTAAAATAAATAATTTACTTTATCTTGAAATTGGAATTTCTAAACCAAGAAATAATTAAAAACAAAATAAAATCTGTAGAAAAACAGTACTTATAAAATTAATTCAAAAGAAAGAAAAGGTAAATACAAAACTATTTCAAAATTAATTTTAATAAATCAGGTCTTCCAACAAGTTTCAATAAAATTGAAATAATGGATGTATGGTGGCTTTATAAGTTAAACCCTCCTAAATATTTTTACGATTATTATTTTAATTATGATTCTATGAATAGACTAGTTTCTGTAAAAGAATTAATTAAAGAAAATAAAAATTCACAAGATGAGCGTGATTATTTATTATCATACAATAATTTGGGAAATGTCTCAAAAATTGATTACAACGACAAACATATTTACAAAGACGGGTATAAATATAGAGGCGTTTTACTAATTAACGACACAACTATTAAACAAACTACTTTACATTATGATAGCAATTCAATTGTAAAGACTTTAATTGGAGAAACTTATTATAGTTTTGACAGAACAATTTCGTTTGATACATTAGATGTATATACAACTTTGACAGTTTGTTTATTAGTCCAAACACATCAAATAATATTAAAAAAGACAGTCTTGGAAATATTATTGAAGTAAAAATTTATAAGCGTCTTGGAAAAAGTATTGGTGACGAAAATATTTATTCAGATTCTAAAATTGAATACATTTATAAGTATTATTATGAAAGAAATAACTTACTTATTAAAAGCGAATTATATAATTACAACAACTTGCTTATAAATTCTAAGACATTCAATTATCATAAAAATGGTCTAATAAATTCTATTCAAATTAAAGTTTTTAATGAAAATAAAGAAGTGAAATCCAGTATTATTGAATATAAATATACCTATTGGTGACACTTTAAGAAAAATATAAAAACAATCCTACCCTCTCCCCTCTTCTAAATGCTTTACCTTTTGCATTACCGCATCGTTCAAAGACGCTTTGTAAGCAATGATATTCTGTTGCACTTTTTCGTCTGCCGTGCCGATGATTTGCGCTGCTAAAATCCCTGCATTTTTTGCTCCGTTAAGTGCTACAGTAGCAACAGGAACTCCACTAGGCATTTGTAAAATAGACAATACCGAATCCCAGCCATCAATACTGTTAGAAGATTTTACCGGAACGCCAATTACTGGCAGCGGTGTAATAGAAGCGACCATTCCGGGAAGATGCGCAGCACCTCCAGCACCCGCAATGATAACTTTTATTCCTCTTTGATGCGCTTTTTCTGCAAAATCAAACATTCTTTTTGGCGTTCTATGAGCACTTACTATGGTCAATTCGTAGGGAACATTTAATTCATCCAAAATTTTGGCTGCTTCGTTCATCACTGGCAAATCAGAGTCTGACCCCATAATAATACTTACTAATGCTTGCATAATCTTCTTTTATTTATCTTGAAATTACTTTTATTTTTTCTTTAACTTCTCTAGCTTTCTCAATTGCATTTTCCAAAGAATCGTCCACTATGGTTATGTGTCCCATTTTTCGAAACGGTTTGGTAGTGCTTTTCCCATAAATATGAGGATGCACCCCTTCCATTTGCATAATTTCTTCAAATCCTTCGTAATATACGGGACCGCTATAATTATCTTCTCCAAGCAAATTAATCATCACAGCAGGTGATTTCATTTTAGTACTGCCCAAAGGCAAATTCAAAACAGCTCTTATTTGTTGTTCAAATTGTGAAGTGTAATTATTTTCAATGGTATGATGACCGCTATTATGCGTTCTTGGAGCACATTCATTTACCGACAAGTTGCCTTGCTTATCCAAAAATAACTCAACTGCCAAAATACCTACTAAATCTAATGCTTCGGCAATTTTTATGGCTAAAGAAATGGCTTCTTTTTCAATACTTTCGGAAACATTCGCTGGACAAGAAAGAAACTCAACCAAATTTGCTGTTTCGCTAAATTCCATTTCAACCAATGGATATAATGCCATTTCGCCTTTTTGATTTCTTGCAATAGAAATAGCAATTTCCTTTTCGATAGCAACTGCATCTTCTACCACAGAAGGAACTGGAAGAATCAACTCTAAATCTTTTTCGGATTGAATTACCGCTACACCTTTTCCATCATATCCGTCTGTTCTTGATTTCTGTACAAATGGATATTGTAATTTACCTTCTTTGATTGCTGCCAAAATTTGATCTGCATTTTCGTACAATTCAAAATTGGAAGTTGGAATATTGTGCTTTTGATAAAACAACTTCTGTAGTCCTTTATCTTTGATGGTTTCCAATAATTCAGGATCTGGAAATATCGCTTTGCCTTCTGATTTTAATTTTTTGAGTGCTTCAATATTTACATGTTCAATTTCGAAAGTAATTAAATCTACTTTTTTACCAAATGCATAAACTGCATCAAAATCAGTGTGATGACCTTTGGTGTATTCATTACAAACTTTAGCAGCAGGACAATCTTCATTTGCATCCAAAACATGCGTTGACACATCCCAATTGGCAGCAGCAAGCCCTAACATTTTACCTAATTGCCCTCCACAAATAATTCCTAGTTTAAAATCCGAACTTAAATATTTTGACATCTAAAATAATTTTACGGCAAAGTTAGAAATTATAACTCTAAACTTTGGTTTTAGTAATCCATTAATTGTTTTAATCTTTCAAGTGCTTTTTGATTATTTGCATTCGAAAAAGCATTTTTGATGTTTCTTTTGTCTAAAAAAGTTAAGTGCCAACTCATCGAAATTGGTTTGTCTTCCTCTTGCTTCATATAAAATGTGAGCATTTCAAAATCACCTTTATACCAATCCGGCACTGCTTTGAGTAATTGATCATTTGTATAATCGTGCGTTTTTACCGTGTTGCTATAAAACGATGTAAAAGGTGCCAACAACCTTTGAAGTATTGTTCCATTGTTGGGATTAACCACTTCAAAAAACTTTTCTTTATCTCTTATCTGAACAATAATAACTCCACTCGTATTGGTGCTAATCCAATTTTTGAATACTCTCAAATAATCCAAGCTCGTTTTTAATCCAAAATTATCCCTGATTCCTGCATCCATTAGTTCTATTGGAGGTTCGGTTGGCATAGTCACCATTGGAAGAATATATGGAAAGGTTGCGCTCATTCTAATAGCGCTTGTAATTTTCAAATTATAAGGGTCATTATTTTTAAATAATCTAGTAAACTCAACATTTTCCATTGAATAATGTGTTTCCACATAATTGGTATCTGGATTATGAGTCAGATAACTTATTCTTTGAGGTGAAATCAGTAATCTTCTTCCGTCATTTACGACATAAGGACTGAAAATCATCATAGGAACTTGTGAATTAAATTCTGGAACATAGTAGTCTCCAAGTCTTGTATTATCTAAATTTCCGTTGATATTTTTAACTAATTTTTGTTCAAATGAATATCCTCTATCTTTGGTATAAGAATATTTTCCATCATCAAAACTTTGGTATCTGAATAAAAAATCGGTTGTAACAATTCCGAATGCAACAGGATTCAAAAGGTCTATTCCTAGTTGTTGTGTTAATCTATCTTGGCTCAAAACGATACTAGAATCATTTTGTTTTTGTAGAAACAGTTCTCTGTAATAACTTGCTCCAATCATTCCTCCAGAAGCTCCTGTAATTAAATGTGTCTGATTGAAAAAATCATCTCCAAATTCTTTTTGTAATTGCATCAATACTTCCATTGTCCACACACTTGCTCTGAGCCCTCCACCGCTTATGTTTAGTAATATTAATTTAGGTTTTTTGTTGGGTTTTATTTTTTGATTTTTTATTTTCCAATTTTCCAACATTTGAATTCCATCACGCATAGAATTGTCAAAATCTTGTTGATTTCTAGACAATAAAGATAAGCTTTCCCACGAGTATTCATTTTTGATACTATAATCAATGCCATAGGCATAATTTCTAAAACGAAAACTATCTGATTTGTTAGAGACAAAATTAACTAGAACTAAACCTAAAATAATTACTGAAAGTGTCCATCCTTTAAACCAACTATATAAAGCACTAAAAAACAATAAGAAAAGTGTAAACAACATCATGATACTTGCTGCTGCTGGAATCATTACCCATTCTACTTCTCTATAAATACCTAAAATTAAAAACGAAATAATAAATGCAATTTCAAAAATTGAAGCATTGATATGATTTTGAGCAAAAACTAATTTCAATAAATTTTTATCGTAATGAGATGTATCCCTTGCTGTTTTGATGGAAATAGGTGAAAAAATATAAGTATCTACTCTCCACACTCTTTTTTTAGTTCTTCGCTTATACCATGAGGTCTCTCTCATAAAAGCTCCTTCTTTCACTTTTTTTGTAGGTAATCCTTCGAAATATTTTTCATCTTTCCCACTCAATTTAAAAATATTCTTGTTGAAATAGACGAAGAAAATCATAGAGAAAAAGATAAAAATTACTATTCCTGCTGAAAAGCAGACTAAGTTAAAAACAGCAACAGAAGGTTCTATTAATTCTTGTTCTATTTGAAAATGATATGCTTTATAAACATAGGCAATATAGAATAAAAGAGGAATGATAATATTATTGTAACAGAATTTAAGAAATGGTCTTGATAAAGTTGCTAAAAAACGAAATTCATCAGCGTGAAGGATATAACTATACGTATTAAAAGCCATAAGAAAGCCCCCAAGAGCAAAACCTAGAATAGTATAAGAAAGCCAATTGATTACCCCTAAATATTCAGGACCTAAAAACAAAAATGGGACACCGAATTTGCTGCCCATCATATTGAAAATATAGAGAAATAAAAAAATCCAAAAAATCATCAACATGTGATTTCTTTTGAAGTGAAGCAAGACTAATTGAATTGGAAAAAAATAAAAAATCTTTGACCAAATTGTCTTTCTTCTTGCCATATTTCTAATTCTATCTATCAATCTATATTTGTTTTAAGGCAAAAAAAAGGAGGCTTAAAAAGTAAGCCTCCCAAATGTAAGTTTATTTTTTTAATTATCTCAACAATTGAATAGAATATTGTTTTACAACAGGATTAGGTATTCTTTCACCAGTCACATTATTATATGTACTACCATAACTTCCGTTGATAATTACAAAGTAAGTTCCTTCTGCACAATCTTTTCCATCATTTTTGTTTTTCCCATTCCATTGAAAATCAGATGCTGTCGATTCAAATACAATTTTACCCCATCTATTGTATATAGTAATGTCCATTTCATCAAAACAAGGATCGTTGGAACCTGAAAGTTCAAAGAAATCATTTTGACCATCTCCATTAGGTGTAAATACATTAGGAATTGGGTTTACTTCTCCTACTGGAGGCTCAACAGAAACTTGCATTGTTTTTGTTTCTGAAAGATTGAAACAAGGAGTATATAATGTAGCAGTATAATCTAACGTATAATTTTTAAGCACAACATCATCACATTGTGGTGTCCAACAATATCTAATGGCAACAGTATCTAAACCTATAACCTCACCACCAGAATAAGAATAATTGTATATTCTTACGGTATCTAGACCTTGAAAATTGGTGTAATAATAATCTCCATTTGAACCTTGAACTGGCGAAACGTAGGCCTCTTGATAATTAAACCCTGAACCTAAAGGCTTTAATCCTAAATTGTATCCAGATTGTGTTAAATCATTCGTTAACATTTCAAAACATATTTCAGTATCATAAGTTACGCCAATAGAATCTGGCAAATTAAATTCAATAGGAGTTGGCTCATAGAAAACATCTACATAATATGTTTTGTATAAAGTGTCGGATCCGCCACAACCAATTGTGTTTGCTTCGATATTAATCAAGAAAGTTTCATCAATATTGTCACAATCAGGAGTGATACAAAATCTAAAAGGTATTTGACCAACACCTGTATAGGTTTGATTAATTGGAATTACAAATAACTCAGGAACAAATAATGTGTCTAGACTAAAAAAATTCGTATAGTAACTCTCTCCATTTAAGGTTTGTGTTGGTACATAATTATCTTCCAATTCAAAATTAGGAGAGTTTAATCTAACTTCAACTGTGTCTGAAATAAAATCTAAGTCAACCAAAATATCAAAACAAATTTGATCACCATAAGTTACTTCTAATGTGTCGCTTGCTGCATCAATATTTACCTGAGGTATAGG
Source organism: Flavobacteriales bacterium (assembly GCA_018401455.1). Taxonomy (GTDB): domain Bacteria; phylum Bacteroidota; class Bacteroidia; order Flavobacteriales_D; family Parvicellaceae; genus Parvicella. Next base: position 7,833 of record JAGYKU010000010.1, on the reverse strand, counting down.
ATCGTGTTCTATAGAAAAAATAATATCTTTTTGAGTGGTATCAGAACCTGAGCAACCCAATGAATATGCAAGCAAATTAATATTATAAGTAGAATCTACATCCTCACATTCTGGCACCCAACAATATCTCAAGAAAATATCTCCAACCCCTTGGTAAATTCCACTATTATCTACAAAATGAGACATTACAGCATTATTACCAGAATTATTGAAGTTGGTATAAATAAAATCTGAACCTACTTGTGTAGGAGGAATATAGGTTCCGTTTAAGTCAAAATCTATACTTGTTGGAAACAAATAAATCGTATCTACACCATCATCATCATACACAGTTAAATCAACACAAATAGAATCTCCATAATAAACTGAGACAGTATCAGCGACATCAATTACAGGAGGAGAATCTATTGAACAAGGTAAAGAAGCATATACTACATCTCTTCTTACTTCTCCTATTTTTACTCCATTTCTATATTCCTCTACTCTCACAGCAAACACAAAATTTCCTTGAACTATTGGAGCAGCTGCAATTTCTCCTGTTACTGCATTAATATTCATAGCTGGAGTACCTCCACAAATGTTCGCTAAATTATATCCACCAGCCCAAGTGATAGAAGGATAATGAGGATAAGCGCCAGTACCAACTTGTGTTCCGTTAGCTGTAGTAGATCTAAGTGGGTCAACCAATGTAAATGCTAATGAATCTCCATCTGGGTCAGAAACACTATAAAACCATGTTTTAACATTACTGATACATAAATATGCATCGGCTGGATATTCTCCAAAATCAGGAGAGGAATTTTGACCTAGAGCAGGATCAGGCATTTCTGCATAGAAACACATACTTGTAGAACCAGGATTCTGCATATTATCAATAAAATTACTTCTTGAATAAATATTTGTTTGTAAATAATATCCGTTTGGATTATTTGGAATATTCACATTATTCAAAAAATAAATTCTCTCATCTATACACAGTGAAGTTGGTGTGTAACAAGAATCTCCTAAATCAATATTTGTTTGCTGCGTAAATTGATTTAAATTAAAAGTGGCTTGTTGTGCATTTGTTCCTTTTACATAGAGACCTACTGTCACAGATGCAGCTAATGCAATTGCTCCAGGACTACAATCTCTAAAAACCCTTAGTTTGATGTTGTAGGTATTGGGAGCAACCCATTCGTATAATATTTCTCCTCCGCTGACGTGAGAAGCATTCGCTTTTTGTGTTAAAGAAAATATGAATAATAAACTGAATACTAATTTTAATAACTTCATCTATAATTTTATTTATTTGTTGTTGGTAATTAACAAGAATTAATTTTGAAGACGCCAATTTAAAACAAAAAGTTGCAATAGGCATAATTTTTTTGTTTTTTTTAAATTAAACCATTCATTTTAGTAAAATTAAAAAAATCAAAATTGTTTTTAAAATTATTATTGTTAGCATCATTATAAATTTTTGGATGAAACTTTAAGTATTTTAATATACATTTGCAATACTCAAATTTTAGCAAAATAATATGAAGACTTGGACTAAAGACGAAATAAGAGACCTATACAACAAGCCATTAATGGAACTAATGTATCAAGCTGCTAGTGTTCACAGAGAAACTTTCGACCCTTTGGAAGTGCAAGTGAGTACTTTGGTTTCCATCAAAACAGGAAATTGTAGTGAAGATTGTGGATATTGTCCACAAGCCGCAAGATACAACACTGGTATCAATACACACGATTTAATGCCTTTGGAAGAAGTAATTCAAAAAGGTAAAGATGCTAAGGCAAATGGTTCTAGTAGAGTTTGTATGGGTGCTTCTTGGAGAAACGTTAAAGAAGATGATGATTTTGACCAAGTACTCGAAATGGTTCGTTCTTTAAATCAAATGGATTTGGAGGTTTGTTGTACTTTGGGTATGCTTACAGAAAATCAAGCGAAAAGATTGGCAGATGCTGGTTTGTATGCTTATAATCACAACTTAGATACTTCCGAAGAATACTACAAAGAAGTGATTTCTACAAGAGGTTTTGAAGATAGATTAAAAACGATAGATAACGCTAGCAAAGCAGGATTGACTGTTTGTAGTGGAGGAATTTTAGGAATGGGCGAAGCAGACGAAGATAGAATTGGAATGCTTTATACGCTCAATCTTATGAATCCAAGACCTGCTTCGGTTCCAATCAACGCATTGGTGGCTGTAGAAGGAACTCCAATGGAAGATCAACAAGAAGTTTCTATTTGGGAAATGATTAGAATGATTGCAACAACTAGAATTGTAATGCCACATTCGTATGTGAGATTGTCTGCTGGTAGAACACAAATGAATCACGAAGGACAAGCGCTTTGTTTTATGGCTGGAGCGAATTCTATTTTTGCTGGAGAAAAATTATTGACGACTCCGAATCCAGAATTCAATTCAGATATGCAACTTTTTAATGAGTTAGGAATTAAACCTATGCCTGCTTACAAAAAAGGTCCAAAACCTGAAATCAAAGAATCTTACAAACAAAGAAGCGAAGAAGCAGAAAAACCTAAATGGTCTAGACCGGGACATAAAATCGAAAGAAACGAATTGGCTAAACAAAAAGCAAAAGCGGAGAAAAAAGATTTTGAACCAAGAAAAGTAAGTTCTGTAGATAAAATATAGTTCCTTAAATTTCGTTTAGTTTTTTAATTTAACGCTCTTCTATTGACATCGTCAAAAAAAGTTTATATCAGTGTCACCAATGATTTAACAACAGATCAAAGGGTTCACAAAATGTGTTCATCGCTTTCGCTTGAAGGTTTTGAAGTGCATCTTGTAGGTAGAAAACTCAAAAATTCTCTACCCTTAGATAGAACCTATGCTACACACAGAATGCATCTTCTTTTCAATAAAGGTGCTTTATTTTATGCTTCTTACAATATAAGATTATTTTTCTTCTTGCTATTCAGAAAAGTGGATGTAATTCATGCCAATGATTTGGACACCCTTTTAGCCAATTATCTAATCAGCAAAATAAAACGCAAACCCATCATTTACGACAGTCACGAATATTTTACGGGAGTTCCTGAAATTCAAAATCGAAAATTTGTAAAAAGTGTTTGGACAAAAATAGAAAAATGGATATTTCCAAAACTACAACATATTTTCACTGTAAATGATTCCATTGCTGCATTATATGAAAAAGAGTATCAAATCAAACCCAAAGTCATTCGAAATATTCCTTTACAACAAATTGCTCCTTTGGAATTTACCAAAGAACAGTTAGGACTTCCAACAGACAAAAAAATATTAATCCTTCAAGGAGCAGGCATCAATATAGATAGAGGAGCAGAAGAACTCCTTGAAGCTATAGCACTTTTGAAAGATTATTTCTTGGTCATAATAGGCTCTGGAGATGTTATTGAAACTTTAATAGCTAGAGCCTCAAAGGAAGATTTGAAAGATAAAACTCTATTTAAAGGGAAATTGCCTTATGAAGAAATGATGCAATATACCCAACTTGCTGATGCTGGATTAACACTTGACAAAGCTACCAATACCAATTATAAATACAGTCTGCCGAATAAAGTTTTTGACTATATCCGTGCTAATATCCCAGTGATAAGTTCTGAAATAATTGAGATTGAGAACATTATAAAAAAGTACGAAATCGGTGCAATAATACCTAGTCATATACCGTTAGAGATAGCAGAAACCATTGAATATTTTTTTAAAAATACAGACTTTATCGAAATCAAAAAGAAATTAGTTTATGCTTCTGAGCAACTTTCTTGGGAAAATGAAGTCTATAGTATGTTAGAAACCTACAGAAGTTTAAACTAATACGTGAGTCAAGAAATACATTTAATATCATTTGATGTCCCATATCCCCCCAATTACGGAGGAGTTGTGGATGTTTATTATAAAATAAAAGCATTCGATGAAATAGGAATTGATGTTCACTTACATTGTTTTGAGTATGGAAGGGGCAAACAAACTCATTTAGAATCTATTTGCAAATCTGTTCATTATTATAGAAGAGACGAAAACAAATTAAATTTTATAAAGAAACAACCATTTATTGTTGCTTCTAGATCGAATGCTTTGTTGTTAGAAAAACTCAAAAAAGACAATTTCCCAATTATTATCGAAGGACTTCACAATTGTTGGCTTATTGATGCACTCAAGCCTAGCAATAGATTGATTTACGTAAGAACACACAATGTAGAGCACGATTACTACAATGGATTGGCTAAAGTAGAAAGGAATTTAGCCAAAAAACAGTATTTTAAGTGGGAAGCATCGAAATTAGAAAAATATGAAGAAGTACTTGCAAAAGCAGACGGATTGTTTTCTATTTCAAAAAACGATTACAATTATTTTAAAAGTAAATATCAAAACGCACATTTAGTTACTGCCTTTCATTCTGGAATAGAAATTACCAGCAAAACTGGCAAAGGAGATTATGCATTATATCATGGAAATATGGCAGTTGGTGAAAATATTGAAGCAGCTACCTTCCTTATCGAAAAAGTCTTTTCAAATTTACCTTTCGATTTGATAATTGCAGGTAGTAATCCTCCACAAGAATTGATTTTACTCGCTGAAAAATATGCTAATGTTAGTATTCATAGTAATATTTCTGTGAGCCAATTGGATGATTTAATAGAAAATGCTCACATCAATGTTTTGCCAACTTTCCAACCTACCGGTATCAAACTCAAATTGCTTTCTGCACTTTACAAAGGCAAATTTTGTCTCGTAAACTCTGAAATGGTTGAAAATACTGGTTTAGAAGAAATTTGTCATGTTGCCAACCATCCTGAAGAATGGATTGCCAAAGTTCAAGAACTTTTCGAATTCAATTTTACAGAAAGTCATATCCATAGAAGAAAAGATGTGCTCTATGCCAACTTCTGCAATACCGAAAATGCTAAAATCATTGCAGAATTGCTAGATAAGATTTTGGTTATGGAAAAAAGGTAAACTAAACCTTTTAAACTTTCAACAAATTATAATAGGTTTCTTTAATTTTTCGGCTATCCACACCAGACCTGTACATTTTGAACACTTTATAATTGGCTCGATTCACTTTAAACCATCCTCTTCCATTATATTTTCTTGTACTGATAAGAATGTTTTTAGGAATAATCTTTAGTGATTTTTCGTCCATTAATTTTTTAATCAAAGGATATTCTTCCATAATTTCCATCAATTCATCAAAACAACACATTTCGTAGAATTTCTTTTTGGTAATAAACAGAGATTGATCTCCTCCTCTAGCTACCAGCCAATGAAATCTTGTAAAAAAAGCGTTGATTTTTAACATCATAGAATCAGAATCATAAGCACTTCGATAACAAGCGGCTTCAAAACCCTCGTCCAAAACTTTTTGAAAATCTTCTAAAAAATCTTTAGGAGGTAAAGTATCTGCATGAACAAAATAATAATTCGAATACTGGGCGTTTTTAACGCCTACGTTCATTTGAACCGCTCTTGAAGGTTGGGATTTAATTACTTTTACGCCTAAATCATTTGCTATTTCAACAGTATTATCAGTACTTCCTCCATCCACTACTATTATTTCAAAATTTCCTGATAAATTTGTAAGTAAATGATTGATTAGTCGTCCAATGTTTGAAGACTCATTTAGAGTTGGAATAATTATTGAAATTTCTAACATCATAAAACTATCAAAAATGAAGACAAGACAAATATTGACATTATTTTTTACTTTTTCGCTATTCTCAATGTTAAGTTTTTCTCAGGAAAACAAAAAACATCAAATTTGGAACGAATTATTACAGAAAAATGTGGACGAGAAAGGGAATGTAAATTACAAAGGTTTCATCTCTGAAAAAGCAAAACTTCAAAAATATTTAGACGCTTTGAGCAAAGAAGCCCCCAAAAGAGATTGGTCTAAAAACGAAAAACTAGCCTATTGGATCAATGCATACAATGCTTTTACAGTAAAATTAATCATCGACAATTACCCTACAAAATCTATCAAAGATTTGGGTGGAGCCATATATAAAATCAACACACCTTGGGATATCAAATTTATCACCATTGAAGGTAAATCATATGATTTGAACAATATCGAACACGGCATTTTGAGAAAAGAATTTAATGAACCAAGAATTCACTTTGCGGTTAATTGCGCCTCTATTTCATGTCCAGTATTGAGAAACGAAGCTTATGTAGCAGAGAAAATAGAGCAACAACTCCACGAACAAGCTTTTAGATTCATCAACGACCCTATTCGTAACAAAATCAATAGTAAAACAGCCGAATTGTCCAAAATCTTCAGTTGGTTTAAAGGAGATTTTACCAAAAATGGAACTTTAGAAGTATTCATAAACCAATACTCAAAGACAAAAATAACTTCTCAAACCAAAGTTTCATTTATGGAATATAACTGGAATTTGAATGAGTAAGATGAAATAAGAAAAGCGACCTCAATCATACTAACAAATCAATAAAAAGAATATCTTTGGTAGAATAATTATTAATTAAGCATATAGTTATGAGTTCCGCAAAAATATCTATACGTTTCTTTGACGATAGAGAAGTTAGAGCCATTTGGGATGAAAGTAATGCCAAGTGGTGGTTTTCGGTATTGGATATTGTTGCTGTTCTTACAGATCAAAATGATTATACAAAAAATCGTAATTATTGGAAATACCTTAAAGCAAAATTAAAGAAAGAAAATAGTCAAGTGGTTAGTGCCACTACCCAGTTGAGAATACTTGCACCAGATGGAAAAAAACGTCTTTCAGACATGTTAGACTACAGCGGTATAATCGCTTTGGGAAAAGAGTTCCCCAGCAAAAAAGCAAACCGATTTATTGAGTGGTTCACATTTAGTGACGAGAGTATAGATGGAAAAAGTAAAACAAAGGCTTATGCATTATTTGAAAGTTCATTTATTGAAAATATAGAGGTCGGAACGGCAAATGGGCTAAAACAAATTCATGCATATTTGTTTGGAGGGCTCTATAATTTTGCAGGACAAATTAGACAAAAAAACATTTCTAAAGGAGGTTTTCAATTTGCTGTTTCACACTTTTTAGGGGAAACTTTAAAACAAATTGAAGAAATGCCTGAATCATCATTTGAAGAAATTATAGAGAAATATGTTGAAATGAACATTGCACATCCTTTTATGGAAGGAAATGGAAGAACCACAAGAATTTGGTTGGATTTGATATTAAAAAAACAAGTTAAAAAATGTGTCGATTGGAGTAAAATCACAAAACATGATTATATGAAAGCTATGATGCTAAGCCCTACAAATAGTAGTTTTTTAAAAACGCTTCTGATTAATGCTCTTACCACTAAAATAAATGACCGAGAAATGTTTATGAAAGGAATAGACTACTCATATTATTATGAAGAAAACGACTAAAGACAAATCATGCTCTAAAACAAAAAATCCTTGTTCTAAGAATTTTTATAATTTCCAATTCACTTTATGGAAAAAACAAAATCTTGCATCATAGATATCAAAACCTTGAATTATGTATAAAATAAATCCTTGTGTAGCTGAAATTGAGTTGGATCAACAACGTATTTGCAATCTCTGCAAGAAAAAAGTTTTTGACTTCACGAACATGAGCAACGAAGAAGTTGTTGATTTAGCAGAGAAAAACAATGGAAATATTTGCGGAAAAAGTGATATTTCATTTATGAATACTGCTTATTATTTACATCCGTTTAGAAGATTTGCTTTGGCTTTACTCATCGCTTTTGGCTCGAGTGTATTTATACTTTCTGCTCATGCGCAAGATACAATTGCAAAAATTCAAAAGGAAATTTTGCTTAACCAGTCAGAAATTCAATCTACCACACTTATTAAAGGAACTATATTAGA
>JAGYKU010000001.1 GCA_018401455.1 Flavobacteriales bacterium | reverse complement strand
GCAAAAATTCAAACAGATACTTGTTGATGCGAAAGCTAAAATCATTCACCACGAAGATTGGGGATTGAAAAAATTAGCTTACCCAATTCAAAAGAAATCTACAGGTTTTTATAATCTAATTGAATTTGAAGCTGCTGGATCTGTGATCGCTGAATTAGAATTAGCATTTAAGCGTGATGAGCGCATTATGCGTTTCTTAACCATGAAAATGGACAAACATCACGTTGCATTTGCAGACAAAGGTAGAGCAATGGCTAAAGCCTAAATCAAATCATTAATCATTAAAAACTAAAAAAAATGTCAAACAATTCTGAAGTTAGATACCTTGCTCCAATAAGCATTGATATCTCCTCAACAAAATATTGTCGTTTTAAGAAGAATGGAATCAAACATGTGGATTATAAAAATCCTGATTTCCTTTTGAAATTTATAAACGAACAAGGAAAACTTTTGCCTAGAAGACTTACTGGTACTTCTGCAAAATATCAAAAGAAAGTTGCACAAGCAGTAAAGCGTGCAAGACACTTAGCAATTTTGCCTTATTTGGCTGATCAATTAAAATAATAGGAGGGCAATAAAATGGATGTACTATTAAAGAAAAACGTAGATAATCTTGGTGAAAAAGATGATTTAGTAACTGTAAAACCTGGATATGGAAGAAACTTCCTTATTCCACAAGGGCTTGCAATACTTGCAACTGAGTCTATCAAGAAAATGCACACAGAGACTTTGAAACAAAGATCTCATAAAGCAGCAAAAATCAAAGCCGAAGCAGAAGCTATCGCTAGCAAATTAGAAAAATCAGCTATCGAAGTTGGTGCTAAAGTTGGTGAGAACGGAAAGATTTTTGGTTCTGTAACTAATGTTCAATTGGCTGAAGCTTTAGAAAAAGCAGGTTACGATATTGAAAGAAAAAGAATTAAACTATTGGGTGAAGCTATCAAAACAACTGGTTCTTATAAAGCAGAAGTTTCTGTTCACAAAGAAATCAAAGTTACTATTGAATTTAAAGTAGTAGAAGCTTAATTATTATTTCAATACTTTAAAACGCCATTAAAACAATTTAATGGCGTTTTTTTTGATCTATTTTCTTTTCAACTGAAAACTTATCAGTGGTTGTTCATTCACTAATTGAATAAGCTCTTGCTCGTACCTAAGAGAGGGTGCATTTCCCATTCTTACTGCACGACCAGCCCACAATAATGCCGAATCAAAATCTCCTTCTATCTCATATATAAGTGCCAAATTATGAGCAACCCGTCTTAATACTTTTTTCTTTAATCCCTTCTCTTCTGATAAACTCAACCAAAAGTTTTTAACTAGAGAATAATCTTCTAATTTCATTGCGGAAGCACCATTCTTCATGAGTTCTGCACCTTTTGTATAATAAAATCTTCGTTCAATATAATAACTTGGAGACAACCTACGTAAGTATTGCACTGCCACTTCTGAGCTTGGACTTATTGATAACTTCTCACCATTTTTTAGGTTAGGATATCTTTGACTACTATTTTTTAAAGTTGATTTTATTATTGCATAATCTACTTCGACTCCATTGGCATCAAACAATTTCCATACTGCTTGAACAGCGGGTTCCTTGGATGAATTTTCTGAATTAAGTTCGTTTGAAGTTTCTTCTATAGACGCTAGCACAACAACACCATCAGCACCCCATTTGCGACATAGAGAGTCTAAACCAATTTTATTCTGGCTATTATTGGCGCCAATTGCTACACTTAGAATTTGATCATTAGCCAATGTAAATCGTTCGCTATCTTGGACCATTCTGACCAAGGTATTCAATATTTCCTCTTTTTTAACGACACTATTTAAAGTTAATTTACCCGAGGTAACTGCTGATAATACACGCTCTGAATTTGTGGCATTTTTTGTAACATCAGCGGTTTTGTCAACAATAATAATAGTATCAATATCAGAAGATAAGTTTATTTCTGCAGGATGCATTACTGAAATATACAATCCCTTTGTACAATTTAAGCAAAAAAACTAGGAGATAGAAAGATAAAATCCATGATAATACAATTCATATTATTTATAATTAAGCTGCCTTTCAACAAAGGCTTTCGTTGATTAAAGTCTGAATGATTCTGATATAATTGGGTGCTTGAGTATTTCCCGCTCCTGTTGATTTATTAGCCCATTCTAAAGTTCTGTTCCAAATCTCCACTGTTCTATGTTTTAAAGCAAATATCATGTGGCTGTAAAAGTTTAGATTAATATTTTGATTCACAAACAGATTCCCAGAGATACTTTGCTTGCTCCCAATTGTTAACCTCAGCATGTTTTTTTTGCCATTTTCATTTCTTTACTTCCAGAAGCATGCCAATACATTCTTCTTCAATATAATTACTCGGTACAATTCTTTCATATACCAATCGGCTGCTTGAGCACCAGCATTATAATAATTTCTATAATTAGATGGAACATCAAAAACGATACTATACCCTATTCCAAAACTTTGAAACTCTATCTCGTCTAATATTTTTGGTCTTTAGGGTAATACAAACGCCATTTTGTGGTCACATAAAGCCTCTGTCATTGCGATTATTGATGTTATTTGATGATTAAAGCCCGGTTTGGGACATAACTATTGAAAAACTCCAAAGAAATAACAGCATCTGCATTGTATTTTAGGCAAACAGAATCCAAAAAACTTGCCTTAATAGGTGATTGATTTTGTTTTGTTACTATTTTTGAGTTCAATGACTTCAACATTGGCATAGGATATCTGTTCGTTTTGAACTAACAAGATATTTAAGGTTTCGATACACCCTCTTTTTCCATACTTATCACCACCAATGGGTTTCCCTGTAAAAAGTACCTCCAAAGCTTTCCCCACTTGCTTTCCTCCACCTTTTTCATATTGAGTTCTATCAACCACCAAAACTTTCTGCATATCTTTAGGAATAGGAATTTGCGCAGGATGCATTACATTAACAGAAATATGCCTAGTACATGACGCAAAACAAAAACACTGAAAATAAAATATAAAAGGTAATTATTTTTCATTTATATGTAAAAATATTTTAGCAAATCTAACAAAATCAGTCCATCATGAACAAAAAAAGCGATTCCTTTGGAGAACCGCTTTATAGTATTAATTTGATTTAAAATTACTTGTTTATGAAATCATTCAACTCTTTTTTGGAACTACTGAATCCAAACACAGAATTCACCTTGTAATAATCAATGATGTCATAAGTTCTAGGGTAAGCATACTTAAAATTCTAATTTATCATCTTCAAAAGAAAACAAGTTGCAAATTTCAATCACTTGATCAGTTGTCAAACATTTATTTTTAGTTGCTTGTTTTGCTACATTCATTTTATCATCAGAAAAAGATTCGTCATTGATTGCTGACATTATGGAACTAAAATTTTGAGAAGGTATAGCACAACCTACACTTCCAGAATATCCCTCTACATAATAAACTGGCTCCGCTTGAACTTCTTCATTATACATTGTATTATCAAAACCACCACCAGTTGTAGAAGTAGTGGTAGTAGTAGTAATCGTTGTAGATTGGTTGTAATTCACATCATTGTATGCGTTGGTATTGGAGTTAGTTGTAGTAGTTGTAGAATTCACATCGCTATTTACTCTCCAAAACCATCATTAATATTTACATCCATATTAAACCAACACCTAAATATTCACACTCATGTTCACATTTTCTTTACCAGTTGTATTAGTAGTTGTATTATCTCTTACAGTAGTGTTTACTTGAGTGTTTACAGGATTGCTAACTACGGTTGTAGTTTCCTCAACTACTACAGTTGTTGTAACAGGCTGAGTGGAAGTAGTTGTAGTAACAGGATTGTGAGGAGCAGAAACTGATGGTTCAACAGTGTGATAAGAAATTACATTTTGACTTGGGTCTTCTACAGCACTTCCCATAGAAACTTCTCCAAAGTATCTTAATTTATATCCTTTTGTGGTATTTGAAATCTTCATAGTTGCTTCTACATTCATTTCTTGAAAATAAATTGTTTGTCCAAAGCAGGCATATTTGGGTTCTTAAAATTACCTTCACTTGATTGGCTGGATTGGTCAAACCAGTTATTTTGACATTGGTTTGCGGTTCTGTGTTTTGTTTGATTCCATTTACAATAGCATAAAATGGTGTTGCATCTTCTGCAAAAATGATAAGATTAGATGTTTTTTGAGCAAAACTCATTTGAGTTAAAAACATTACTGATAAGAAAAATAAAACTGTTTTCATAATTTTTGATTTAGTTGTACAAATTTAAATAAATATGCTTCACTCCTTTCTATTATTATGCCAATGTTTAAATATTTCATCAAATTTCTTTTGGATTCATTCAAATACTATTAATTTCGTGATAAATGAATTGAAATGGATTACAAAACTTCAAAATTGAAAATGTAAATATTTCAACATTAATTGATAAAAAAAAGATTCATATATGAAGCAGATATTAGTAATAGGAGCAGGAAGGTCATCATCGTCTATGATTAAGTACTTTTTGGACAATGCAGTACAAGAAAATTGGTTTGTACGTGTAGGAGATATGGACTTAAAATTAGCACAAGAGAAAGTTGGGAATAGTTCTCATGGAGAAGCATTTGCATTTAATGCGCTGAATCCTGAAGAAAGATGGAAAGAATTGCAAAACAAAAACTTGGTGGTAAGTATGCTTCCCGCTCATTTGCACATCGAAGTGGTGAAAGACTGTATCAAATTGGGAATAGATATCATTACACCTTCTTATATTTCGAATGAAATGAAAGAACTGCATCAAGCGGCTGAAGAGGCGAATGTGCTTGTGATGAACGAAATTGGTGTGGACCCTGGAATGGATCACATGTCTGCCAAAAAAATATTAGATGATATCGAACAAATGGGTGGAGAAATGGATTCTTTTGAATCTTTTACAGGAGGTTTGATTGCTCCTGAAAGTGACAACAATCCATGGAATTATAAATTTACTTGGAACCCTAGAAATGTAGTTTTGGCAGGACAAGGTGGTGCTGCAAAATTCATTCAAAATGGGCAATACAAATACATTCCCTACAACAAACTTTTTAGAAGAACAGAAATCATAGAGATTGACGGATATGGAAAATTTGAAGGTTATGCCAACAGAGATTCTTTGAAATACAGAAGTGTTTACAATTTAGAAGGCATTCCAACTATTTATAGAGGCACATTGAGAAGAGTTGGTTTTTGTAGAGCTTGGAATATGTTTGTACAACTCGGTGCAACGGATGACTCTTATGTGATTGAAGGAAGTGAGAACATGACCCATAGGGATTTTATCAATTCATTTTTGGCGTATGATGCTCACAACAGTGTAGAATTGAAGTTGCGCTACTATCTCAACATCGAGCAAGATGATTATATCTGGGACAAGTTGGAATGGTTGGGAATTTTCAGCAACGAAAAAGTAGGTTTGAAAAACGCTACTCCCGCTCAAATTTTACAGAAAATATTAGAAGGTAAATGGTCTTTGGAAAAAGACGACAAAGATATGATTGTGATGTGGCACAAATTCACTTACAAACTCAACAATGTGATGAAAGAAATTCACTCCTCAATGGTTTATATTGGCAAAGACCAAACCTACACTGCCATGAGCGACACCGTAGGGCTTCCTGTTGCGATTTGTGCTAAACTCATTTTGAATGGCACGATCCAAACGAAAGGTGTGCAAATTCCAATTTTAAAAGAAATTTACGAACCCGTAATGAAAGAATTAGAAGATTTTGGGATGAAGTATGTGGAGAAGGAGGTGAGGTAGGTGGTTATTTCATTACTATTTATTTTTATAAACCGGAATTTCATTCAAATACTCTAATTTTTTATTTGCGTAATCAATTTTACCACAGACCGTTTCCATTCCGTTGGAAAGCATTAAATATTGCGCTTGAACTTCGGAGTTGTATCTTAAAGTTTGCTCCAAGGTTTTTTGAGAAATGGGAACATTGGGGGCTTTGCATTCTACAATCAGATAGGGGTTTCCAGAATTGTCAAAACAAACCAAATCAAATCTTTTGAGCAAGCCATTCACTTTGATAGATTTTTCCACTCCAATCAAGCCAGCGGGATAACCTTTTTGATCTACCAAATAAAAAACAATATGCTGCCTCACCCACTCTTCTGGAGTAAGTACTAACCATTTTTTTCTAATCTCATCAAAAATAAATACTTGGTCGCCTTCTTTCTTAATGTTAAATTGATATGATGGGAAATTTAAGTTTTGCAAAGTTTGTTTTAGTTTTTGATTGGATAAAGTTAGGGATTTAGTACATTTGTCCCTATGGAAATTCAAAAAAACAATGTTTATTTATCAAATTTATTGATTTTCCTTTCTAACAAAGCATTTATAAGGTATGAAAACTAAAGAAGAAATTGTAGCCGATTGGTTACCAAGATACACTGGATTAGCACTAGAAAAATTCGGAAAATACATCTTATTGACCAACTTTGACAACTACGTAGAATTATTCGCAGAGAAATTTGGTGTTGAGATTGTCGGAAAAGACAAATCAATGAGAAACGCTACTGCTGGAGATATTACGATTATCAATTTTGGAATGGGATCTGCCAACGCTTCCACAATTATGGATTTACTTTCTGCCATAAAACCAAAAGCAGCTTTGTTTTTGGGAAAATGTGGCGGTTTGAAAAAGAAAAATAAAATTGGAGATATGATTTTGCCTATTGCTGCCATTCGTGGAGAAGGTGCCTCTACCAATTATTTTCCAGCAGAAGTTCCTGCTCTTCCTGCATTCAACCTTCAAAGAGCGGTTTCTCACTCTGTAAGAGAACACGGAATTGATTACTGGACAGGAACAGTTTACACCACAAGCAGAAGAGTTTGGGAACATGACGAGAAATTCAAAGATTACTTGCGTGAAATAAGAGCTATGGCTATTGATATGGAAACATCTTCTATTTTCATTGGAGGTTTTGCCAATAAAATTCCAGTAGGCGCATTGCTTTTAGTTTCCGACCAACCTATGATCGCAGAAGGTGTAAAAACCTCGAAAAGTGATGTGAGTGTTACTTCAAACTTTGTGCAACATCATATTCAAATTGGAATCGACAGTTTGAATGAAATTTCTAATGAAGGAAAATCTGTGAGACATTTAAGATTTTAATGCGATTTATCGAAAATGGAATACAATACGATTTTAAAAGACTTAAAAGACAGAAAATTCAAACCTGTATATTTTCTTCAAGGTGAAGAGCCATATTTTATTGATGAAATTTCAAATTATATTGCCAAAAATGTACTTGACGAAAGTGAAAGGGATTTTAATCAGTCCGTCTTGTATGGCAAAGACATAGAAGTTCAAGATATTCTCAATGAAGCCAAACAATACCCTATGATGGCAGATTATAGAGTAGTCATTGTAAAAGAAGCTCAAGAACTTTCAAGAACGATAGGGAATTTGGCAGATTATTTTGCCAATCCAACACTTACTACAATTTTAGTTATCTGTTATAAATACAAAAAATTGGATGGCAAAACCAAGGTTGCCAAGGATTTAAAAAAAATAGACTACTTATTTACTTCCGAAAAAGTAAAAGATTACAAAATTGGAGAGTGGATTGTATCTGAAGGGAAAAACCGAGGATTGACAGTGAATCCAAAAGCAGCAATGCTTATGTCTGAATTTTTGGGTGATGATTTGAATAAAATTATCAAAACCTTTGAGAAACTGCTTATTGTTTTGGAAGGAGAAACTTTAATAGACGAAAAAGCAGTATATAATCACGTTGGAATTTCTAGGGAATATAATGTTTTTGAACTTCAAAAAGCATTGGCTAAGAAAGATGTGATGAAATCTAATATGATTGCAAATCACTTTGGAAACAATTCCAAAAACTACCCGATGGTGGTTACGCTTTCCTTTTTATATGGATTTTTTGTAAAAGTTTTGAATTACCACGCTTTGAATGGAAAAGTTCCTCAACAAGAAATATCTCAAAAAATGGGCGTAAACCCCTACTTCTTAAAAGATTATGCAGCGGCTGCTCAAATGTATCCTATGGGAAAACTAGCCAAAATTATTGGTTATTTGCGTGATGCCGATTTAAAAGCAAAAGGTGTTGGTGCTTCGAACATTTCTGAAAGCGAATTAATGAAAGAGTTGGTTTTTAAGATTTTGCATTGATTAGTTCTTATCTAGTTTTAATTAGACTCAAGACTTATTTTTGTACAAGGTGCAATGTCTTATGTACAATGTATTTTTAAAATTACGGTAAATTTTAAACTTTGTGGATTCTTTTTGACTTCGTGGTTGATTAGACGAAAGACTGAAATACTATTTGTTGTAAAAGGTCTATTGTAAAAGGTTTTTTTAAACTAAGGTGAATGAACAAAATTCTAAGTTGAATCAAATTGATTAAAAAGACAACTTAAAAGTAGTTCCTTTATCATTAACGTAAACCATTTCACCTTCTAGTTGGCTTACCAATCCATTGATGATATCTATTCCTAGGGAATCTTTTGAAATATGATCGTAGTCAAAACCTGTTCCATTGTCGGAAATTACAAGTTCTTTTTTGCCATTAATTTCTTTGAAAGAAACTTCAATTTTAGGCTGACTTGCTCCTTCAAAAGCATGTTTGAATGAATTTGTAATCACTTCATTGATAATCAAAGCTAATGGAATTGCTTTATCTATATCGATAATAACCTTTTCAAGGTTCTTAATGATTTCTATGTTTTTGTATTTGTTTTGATTAAAAGAAACCAACTCATTCACCAAGTGATTGACATATTCTTGAATTTCTATACTCGAATATGAATTGGTTTGATACATCATTTCATGAATACTAGATATGGCATCCACTTTACTTTTAATTTCTTCAAAAAGAATGCTATGATAATCGTCTCGTGCTTTATATTTCTGAAGGTTAATCAAACTAGCTACGACAGCAATATTGTTTTTGACACGATGATTTATTTCTTTGATTAAAATGTCTTTTTCCTTTAATTCTCTATCCAAAATTGCTTGTGTTGCTCTTCTTTGTCTCGCTTCTAGATTGGAGGCAAAAACCAAAGCACAACTCAAAGCAAACAACTGCTCTTTTTCAGAAAAATATCTTTCAAGTGTTCCTGTTTTTTCAAAACACATAATACCTACCAACTCTCCTTCGATTCTCAAAGGGATATCCATTAAAGAAATGATATTGTGATTATTGAAATAAACATCAACTAAATCTTTTGTAAATTCATTTAAGAATACATTTGTCGCTAGAAGAATTTCATTTTCGTTGATTCCTCTAAAATAATTAGGGCAATCCTTACCATAAATAATATTGTCTTTCGTGAATGTTTTTGAAGGCAAATCAAACTCTCCCATTGAAATGATGGCATCTTTATTCTCATTGAAAAGCCATACGCTTAATTTTTCGATATGAAAAGCAGCAGTCAACCTTTTAGCAAACTCAATCATCATAGCATCTATATCATCTCGCTTAAGCGTATGAATTTTTGAAATACTATTGATTTCGTCAAGAAGATTAAAACTAGATGCAATCATAAACTATGACATATTAATTTAGCCGAATATGTAATTAACACACAAATATACATAAAAAATCGATAAACCATTATATTTACTCGACAAAAACTCACTTTTATTAAACAAGGTAAAACTACTTAAGGTAAAAATAAATTTTTAGTATAATTTTGTAACTTTCTTCATTAATATGAATTATATACTTATAAATCCATTTTAAAGTTTCATAATATGAATTTCAAATTGCTTTTACATTGCCTTACTTTTACCTTTAATTAATTTTTACGCTCAAAATAATGAACACAAAATTTCTTATGAAATAAGTATTAAGACAGAAAATGAAAAATTGAAAATTCTATATTCATTAATCAATTAGACTTTGTAAAGTTGGAGAAATTTTATTTAAAAAATTTAAATTACTCTTTAAAAGACATAACCAAATATAATGAAATAATAAAAGGTTATCGATTCGAAACTTTAAGTTTTGAACTTCTAGATGATTTTCCTTTTATCAAAAAGTGGTGATACTATTTTCTACAAATGGTATAAAAACGATTATAATATTTCGTTATTGAATGGGAAGTTTTATTCATTAACTACTCATCTGTCAATAGATATAGAAACAGGATTTGAACTTTATGACCCAAATGGGAATCCAATATATGAAGAAATAGTATATTTAGACGACATTCATCAAACTGCCAATAAAATTCATTTTAACGAGAAATGGTCGCTGAACAGTGAAGGGAAATTCTTAAAAAAAATTGATGCTATTAAATTTTCTGCAGAAGATTATTCTCAAGAGTTATTTTTAATTGCTCCTAGTTCTTATTAATAATGAAAAACCTCTGAATTAGTCTTTATGAAAATATTTCTTACGAAGTACTATTTGATAAAAACCCTATGGTAGAAAACTCTGATTTTCCTTACTTAAATTATCTTAGTTTTGACGGAAAGAAAAACTTAATAAATCCCATTATTTCTAATGTTGTGCAAAAAAAAACTGAAATTTACAGCCCATACAAATTTGACGAAGAAGGTAATTTTAAAGTAATAACCCTCATGACAAGCTATACTATTAAATATAAAATAACAAATGAATTTGGACAATATGAATATGACCAGAATGGTAATGTAAAAATCAATGAAACAAAGTTTTATTATAAAAATCATGACATTACAGGGTTTAGATTTATAGAGGATTGGTATTTTGATTCTAAAACGATGAATTTCACTAAAGAAGTAAAGTATTTTGGTCCCATAGTTGGAGATTATGAGTTAAGTTCTGAAGACCATGTTGAAAAAGTGCTTTTCTTGATTAAAAATTAAATTGTTGTGATTTTTTTTATAAATTTACGGAATACAAGTAAATTTAATCTATGAAATATTCATCTATACTTTTGGCTTTTTCACTTGCGTTGCCTGTGCTTTTCAACTCTTACTTTTCTCAATGTACATCCAGCGAAATTCAAGTGGAAATAACCATTATACCAGATAATTATCCTGCAGAAGTATCTTGGGATTTGACCAATCATTTTGGACAAACTATTGCACAAGGAACATTCAATGACACGGTAATGTGTTTGGATAATACTGGTTGTTATAATTTTACGATTTACGATTCTTTTGGTGATGGAATTTGTTGCAGTTATGGAAACGGTAGTTATACTGTTTCAGTAGATGGAAATGTTGTTGCTAATGGTGGAAATTACACTTCTAGTGAATCGACAAACTTCAATTGCCCTGCGGGATTTGCTTGTAATTCTGCCATTACCATTTCTGAAGGAAATCATACCGCTCTTAACGCTGATACTTGGTACTTATTTCAACCTGCAAATGCTGGAATGTTTGAAATTTCAACTTGTTCTGTAAACAATACTTGTGATACAAAAATTTGGATTTACGAAACTTGTACAGGCTTGATTTGGGACAATTCCAATGTGAGCACTTTATATTATGATAACAATAGTGGTAATTGCAACTTAAATGCTACCATCAATGCCGCTTTAGATCCTACTCAAACTTACATCATTCGAATTGGCGATAACAATGGAGATTGTGGAACCAACTCAATCGATTGGTTTATTAATTACACTGGTCCAATAAGCGGATGTATGGATGTTACCGCATGTAATTATAATCCGTTAGCTACCGTTTCTGACGGAAACTGTCTTTATTATCCTAATACAAATTGCCCCAACGGTCCTGATTTGATGATTGAGCAAGCAGAAATGGAAAATTCGTTATACATTGATTATATCAACTCTGAAAATTGTCAAGTTCAAGAAAATTGTTTGACAGGTTATGGAATGAGAACCATACTTAGATTTACAACGTGGATTAAAAACATTGGAGATGTTGACTATTTTATTGGTAACCCAACCGACAATCCATCTCAGTTTAGTTTTGTAAATTGTCACAATCATGCACATTATCCTGGCTATGCAGAATATATACTCTTTAGAGACAATGGTAATCCAATTCCAATTGGCTTTAAAAACGGTTTTTGTGTAATGGATTTGGAATGTAGCGGTGGTGGAACAGCTAAATATGGTTGTAACAACATGGGAATTACTGCTCATTGTGGAGATATTTATAGTTCTGGTTTAGAGTGTCAATGGATTGACATTACTGATGTAGATCCTGGTGATTATATTTTTGCTGTTCGCATCAACTGGAATCAAGCACCAGATGCTCTTGGAAGGTACGAAATGGATTACGACAACAACTGGGCACAGGTTTGTCTGACAGTTTTTGAAGATGCTAACGGAGATAAAGATTTTACTGTAAATCCCAACTGTTCCAACTATCAGGATTGCAATGGGACTCCTTTTGGAAGTGAAGTTATAGATTGCGAAGGAACTTGCGGAGGCGCAACTGTATCAGGAGATTTAAATACAGATACCAACAGAGATTTACAAGATGTAAACCTTTACACACAAGGAATTCTAACCAACAATATTGCTGCAACACCTTGTACAGATATGAATGATGATGGTATCATCAGTGTTTGGGATGCAGCTTTGATTCAAGAATGTTTTTACAACGGAACCCCATTTAATAACGCATGTGTATTTCCGCATGGTTTGTACAATCCTTTTCAAACTTCACACTTGATTATTGATGAAATTGATTTGTCTCAAAACTACATAGATATCTACATTCAAAATCCAAGTAATTTTGTAAAAGCCTTTGAGTTCAACTTATCTGGATTGAACATCAATACGATAATTCCTTTGTACAATACAACCAACTTTAATTGCAATCCACAATACAATTCAAGTGGGAAAATCATTGGAATTGCAACAGACAATAGTTTTATGCAAAAAAACACCAATGCAACTCCTTTTCTAAGAGTATATCATAATGGTTTCAATGAAGAAGATGTTTGTATTTCAGAAATTGTACATTTTGTAAATGCAGATTTTGAAGCAATAGCCATAGATACTTTAGGTGCTTGCCAACAAGTTCAATTTGCTGGGTTGAATCCTTATGATATGCAAAATTACTTAATCATTTCTCCTAATCCAGCGCAGGATTTGATATATATTCAGTCTTTTATCTCTGGAGAAAATGCCGAAATTCAAATAAAATCTATTTCTGGTCAAGTGCTATACAAAACAAATGTAAACTCTGGTGACGCTAAAATAGAATTAGATATTTCTGCTTATGCAAAAGGAATTTATTTGATTGAATTGCATTCGGAACACAGTGTTAAAACACAAAAATTGGTAAAGGAGTAATAGATTTAAGAAATACCCCACTCATAAACCTCCCTCCATCCTTCCCATTCATCTCTATCGTTTACAGATGAATTGTGCCAAATCCCCATGAATTGACCTTGTACGTTTTGTACTTGTTCTTTTAAAAATTTGATGGTTTCTTGTGCTTCATCTGGTGAAATTTTCATGTATTCGTTCAATGTTCCGTCCATATATGCAAATGAATGTATTTTCACATCAATAACTTTATCTAAAAGTAAGTCATAAAGATAAAATGGCGTGCAAAGTCCTGCTCTAAAACCTACTTCCTGAGCATACCCCATTGTGTAATCTTCTTTGATGCCTAATGTTTCTAAAGCTCTATAACTTTCGGGAATCGATAGTTTCAAAAAATGTTGTCTCGATTGTGTCGTTTTAATTTGGGTTATTGCATTCAAACGCTCTATTTCTTTCGAAATCTTTTTGGGGTTCAAATAAGATTCATAAGAAGGGTGAATTCCAATTGAAGCATTTTTTTGTAAATGTTTTATCAAATCAACTAACGCTTTGCTGTTGTGCGAAACACTCGTGTCATAAGGCTTTTTGTAATCTCCCAAAAGAAAAAAGTAAATACTTCTAACACTGTATTTTTCCTGAACATTTTCAAGATAATCATAAGTATCAAAAGGATCTTTTTCGCTTTTGACCATCGTATTAATTCTTGTCTTTGTCAATTTAAAATCACCCTGGAGCATTGTCTTACTAACTCCTCCTACACCTCTCAAAACGCCTTTATTTTGATATGCCCAAGCATGGTCTACATCAATTGTATTGATGATTTCAAAATTTCGTTTTACTTCAAAATCTAACTTCCATTTTTCAGAAAATAATCGTAATAATTCTTTCACCCAAATATTGATAATGGTCTTTTTAAAATCTCCAATTTTGGATTGAATGGAATTGGAAGGTAAATATCTTCCGTGTTCGTCTAATGCTGCTTTTCGATATTCCTCATATCGAGAGGCAATATAAAAACTGGCAGAAAAAATATCAAAACCCAAATTATCAAATTCTGTTGGAAAAACGCCTACTAAAAAGTCATCTTTACGATAATCAAAGGGTACGTCATAATTTTGAATGTCTTTTTCAAAAAGTAATCCATGTGGGTGAATCTGAAAACTATTTTCAATGATACTTCCAGAATAATTCAATACAAAATCTCCCTCTTTAATTTCTTCTAAATGATGTACTAAAGTAAATTCCAACTCACCAACTTGACCCAATACTAAATCGATTGCATAATTTAGTCTCGAGGTGGTTTGAGGTGTGTATACTTTAATTTTCATTGAAAAGTAATCTTACCAAGCACCAAAATCTGAATGAAGGTAATGCATCGATTTGGCTCTTTCATTACCCATTAACTTAGCGATTTCAAAATATCTTTTCGCATCATTAGAATTGCCCATTGCATTAAAACAAACTCCCAAATTATAATATGATTTGGAATGACTGTGATTGATTGAAATGGTTTTGTCAAAATCAGCAATGGCTTCTTTGTACTTGCCTTGTTTTGCATTAATCAAACCTCTCAAAAAATAAGCTTCAAAATTAGTCGTATTGTCGATGGTTAAAGATTCTTTTAAAGTTTTCAATGCTTCAGTTTCTTTGCCTTGCTCTTCCAAAATATTTGCCTTTGCATTCAAAACTTTTACATTTTTTGGGGCCAATTTGTAAGCAGCCTCAATGTCGTTTTCGTATTCTGAAGTCATTCCCAATTCCTTATATGCTAATGCTCTTCCCATCATAGCATCAACATCAGAAGGAACATCTCTCAAAATATTTGTAAAAACTTTGACATCTGTTTTAAGGGCTTTTGCTTTTTCGTTTGCTCTGTAGTCTTCGTCCACCAATTCCATTTCTTGCACCAAATGTCCTGCTCCTGCATAAACATCAATTACCCAAAGTACATACTTGATATCCACCATAATATTTCTACAAATAGAAGGGTCAAACAAAATGTCACTCATCGTACTTTCCCAACTTCTATCGAAATTTATTCCTATCAAATGTCCTTCACCATTCAACGCAGGGCTTCCAGAATTCCCACCAGTAGTATGGTTAGAACCCGACAAACAAACTCTCAATTCACCATTGGTGGCATAGTTTCCATATTCTTTTTTCTCCCAAAGTTCTCTTAACCTTGTAGGAATTGCAAAATCATCTTCACCTGTATTGTTTTTTTGTATGATGCCATCCAAAGTAGTGTAATAGGTATATTTCATTCCATCTCTTGGCGCAGAACCTTCTATTTTCCCATAAGTCAGCCTCAAAGTGCTGTTGGCATCTGCAAAAAACTTTTTGTTAGGGAAATATTCCATTTGAGCCGCTAAATATTTTTTCATCAAAGTTTCTTTCTTTAAATAATACTCGAAAAAAGAAGGCTCAATATCTCCTTTGTAACTCAAAAATATCGCTTGCGATAATTGATATACAGGGTCTGCTTTTAGAACCTTTTCTAGTTTCTTTTTAGGCAAATCAAAGAACTTCTTCAACTTTAAAGAATCACAAAAAATAGATTTTTCGTACAAATTATCTACATAAGCATCGTATTTAGCATCAATTGGAATACCTGCTGGTCTCAATCCGTGGTCTAACGAAGTAACGTACATTTTCATTAATTTCTTGAAAATTTCTTTGTCCACTTCTACATTATAGTTTTTGAAGAAAGAGGCATAACTTTCTTTGGATTTTCTATAAGTTTCTGGATAACTGTCATTCAACATTCCTTCGTAACCGTGTGCCATTCTGATGATTTCTGGTCCATAATACCAAATCTCAATAAAAAGTGCTCTTGCCAAATCATATTTTATCAAAACCTCTTGATTGGCTTTCAATTCGCTAAGTAGATTTTTGTATTTATCATCATTGGCAACTGCCGTTTGAAACTCTTTTTCTCTCTCTTTTTTAATTCCCAAAGCATCTTTTTCTTTCAAGCCTAAATTCTGACCAATCCACTTTTTGTGTGCATTAGAAATTCTTGCTTGTTTGGATGTATATTGAATTCTTGTCAAATCCGACTGCTTCATAGCTGCATCTATCACTTCCAAACTTGCAGTACGCATCGCAATTCTTTTAGGATTAATCACATTGATGTAATCATCTACTTCATAAGAAGTAAGATATTGATCTGTAGTGCCAGGAAAACCAAAAACCATTGTAAAATCATTTTTCTTAACACCTTCCATAGATACTTTAAGTGCAAAATCGGGCACATAAGGTCTATTATTATCAGAAACATCCGCAGGTTCATTGTTGGCATCAGCATAAATTCTAAAAACAGAAAAATCTCCTGTGTGTCTTGGCCAAACCCAGTTGTCTGTATCACCTCCAAATTTTCCAATATCAGCAGGTGGAGCGCCCACCAATCTCACATCATTAAAAGTTTTGGTTACAATCATATAAAATTCGTTTCCATAATAAAAAGACTTGATAACTGCTTCATATTTTGTCCCAACAGTGGCATTAGCGGTAAGACTTTGCATATTTTCATATTGCTTTCTATACGCCAGTTTATCGTCCATTCCTTCAGTGATTCCATTATTCACTTTATCAGTAACGTCTTCAATTCTTACGATTAAAGTTGCTGTAAGCCCAGGGTTTTTCAATTCTTCAGTGAAATTTTTAGCCCAAAAACCATTTTTGAGATAATCATTTTCGATGCTAGAATGAGATTGTATCTGACTCAACCCACAATGGTGATTGGTAAGGATTAAACCTTTTTTAGAGACAATTTCTGCGGTACAGCCACCGCCAAAATGAACAATTGCATCTTTCAAACTCGATTGATTAATAGAATAAATGTCTTCAGCAGTAAGTTTTAAACCTTCTGCTTGCATATCACCTTCTACAATCTTGAGCAAAGATGGAATCCACATTCCTTCGTGCGCCCACGAAGAAAAAAATATGAATATGGATAAAATCGTTAATTGAATCTTTTTCATTTAATATATTTTGTATGGTTTTAAAACATTTCTAAAAACGAAAAAAGCACTTTAAAGGTGCTTTTTTCAAATCTTCTTTTACAAAGATACTAATTTAGATGAAATTTAAAATTTATTTATTTTCTAAAAATATTCTTTAAGATGTTCAATATCGTTAGATTTCAATCTTGCAATCGCTTTGTTTCTAATTTTTCTGATGCTTTCTCTAGACATTCCAATTTCAGCACTAATTTCTGCAATTGTTTTGCTTCGTCTTACACCAATACCATAATAATCTTGAATAATTCTTTGCTCTCTTGGTGTCAACTTATCCAACATTCTTGAAATATCAATTTTTAGAGATGACTTTGTAAGGTTATCTTCTGTTAATGAATCTTCTTGGCTATCGAATTTTTCCATTCTTGAAGTTGAATCATCATCTGTGATGGGTGCATCCAAATCATATTGTGAAAATTTACTAGCATACGTCTCGTTAATTTCTTTTTCACTTACGTCCAACATTTCTGCTAGTTCTTCTGCATCAGGTAATCTCTGGTTCAATTGCATAAAAGTATCTTCAGCTTTGCTAATTCTCATCAACAAACCAGACTTATTAGAAGGCAATCTTACAATTTTACCTTGATCGTTGATGGCTTTTTGAATCATTTGTCTGATCCACCATACTGCATAAGAGATAAACTTAAACCCTCTTGTTTCGTCAAATTTTTGAGCTGCTTTTATTAGCCCTATATTTCCTTCATTAACAAGGTCTTGTATATTTACTCCAAAATTTTGGTATTGTTTGGCAACAGAAATCACAAAACGTAAATTAGATTTCACTAATTTATCCAGTGCTTTTGTATCCCCTTCTCTAATCTTAGCAGCCAAATCGAATTCTTCTTGAGGAGATATCATTTCAATTTGACTTACATCAAATAAGTATTTATTGAAAGATATCGCGCTTCGATTGGTGATGCTTTTTTCTATCTTTAACTGTCTCATATCTATCCTTTTTATTTAGAATTCATCTAAGTAACAAATAATATTCGAAAAAGTTGCTTTACACGTAAACTATTTTTTAGAAAACTATATATTTTATAATTTCTTAACATTCCAACCTATTAAAATAAACTTCTTCAAGGAAAATATTTTATTTATATTTACATTAAAATTGAAAGAAAAGTAATTCAAAAAATGAAAAACGAAACTCAAATAAAATGTCCCAACTGCAATACATCTATTGATGTTCAAGATATTTTGGCGCAACAACTGGAAGCAGAAATCAAACAAAAATATCAATCTGAGTTAGCGGCTGAAAAAAATAAGTTTGAAAAAGAGTTTGAAACACTTAATCTAGCCAAAGAAGCATTCGAAAATCAAAAAAAACAAGAAAATAAATTGTTTAAAGAGCGTTTGGAGAAAGAACTAAAAGAAAGTAAAAAAGAACTCGAAGAGGATTTAAAAAAGAAACTCAAAGAAGAACAAGACGAGCAGTTTCTCTCGTTGCAAAAAGAACTCAACGAAAAATCTGAGCAAATCAAGGAACTCAACAAAAGCAAAGCGGAAATTGAAAGACTGAAACGTGAAAAAAGTGAAATGCACGAAAGTCTTCAAGCGGAAGCAGAGAAAAAAATAAGCGAAACACTTCTTCAAGAAAGGGAGAAAATCACCAAATCTATCGAAGACAAAAATGAGTTGAAATTCAAAGAACTTCAAAAACAACTCGAAGATCAGAAGAAACTCACTGAGGAAATGAAACGCAAACAAGAACAAGGCTCTATGCAAATGCAAGGTGAAGTTTTAGAATTGGCCATAGAAGAGTGGTTGATGCAACAATTTCCGCTAGATACTATTGATGAAATTAAAAAAGGAGCTCGTGGTGGCGATTGTATTCAAATTGTGAATACCAGAACTATGCAAAACTGCGGTTCTATCTATTACGAAAGTAAGCGAACCAAAGATTTTCAACCTTCGTGGATTGAAAAATTTAAAAATGACATCAGAGACAAAGGAGCGAATATTGGCGTTTTGGTAACAGAAGTTATGCCCTCCGATATGGAAAGAATGGGACTGAAAGAAGGGATTTGGATTTGTAATTATGAAGAATTTAAAGGACTTTGCGCAGTACTTCGTGAAACCATTGTGCAATTGAGCAATGCTGTGATTTCACAAGAAAATAAAGGAGACAAAATGCACATGCTCTATGATTTCTTGACCAGCAATACTTTTAGAATGCAAGTAGAAGCAATTGTAGAAGGCTTTTCACAAATGAAAAATGACTTAGAAAGCGAAAAAAGGTCGATGCAAAGAATTTGGAAACAAAGAGAAAAACAAATCGATAAAGTCGTTACCAATACCATCGATATGTATGGCTCAATAAAAGGAATTGCAGGAAATGCCATTCAAACTGTAAAAGCACTCGAGTTGCCTTATAGTGATGAAGAGGAATAGGCTACACTTTTAAAAGTTTGGTGTTTGTTTGACTTGTCATATCGACTGGAGTGCATATTGTTAGTGATGCACGCTCCGAAATTTCGGAGGAGATATCTTTTTTTTTGAAAGTTCGGAGTTTAGTGTTTGATTTTTGAAATGAAGAAATCTAATTTACAAAATTGATTTCAAATCTTTCCATATCTTCCGATATTTTCTTTGGGTTTATCTGCAGAAAATACACTATGATATTATCTAAAATGAATTTGAATAGGAATTGTAAAAGAACTTTTTACAGGTTTGTTTCCCATTTTTGCAGGAGTCCAGTTGGGCATAAAACAAACCGCTTGATAGCAAATACTGTCAATTTCTTTGGAAACACTTTTTAAGATAACAATATCATCTACACCACCTACTTCATCTATTGTAAATCTCAAATAACATCTCCCATAGTAATTATCTGTTTTAAAATTAGTTGGTAATTGTAAGTTTTTACTCAAGTACTCATACATTTTTTGTATTCCTCCCGGAAATTCTGCTTGTATTTCTGGAGTGTCAAATATTATCTCATCACTAATATAAGTGGAATCTTTCTGAGAAATGCATATTTCAGATATTAGAAAAAATAATATTGAGATAACAAACTTCATTTTCTTAAAAACTTATTAAAATGAAAGGTATGAATTTTATTTTAATTTTCACCAATCTATAACTTTAAATTCAGTTTGAGGTTTTGTTTCTTCTGTATTCGATTCTTTGTTAATTGAATTATTACTAGATGAAACCCCACACTCATTAATAACCCTTTCCAAAGACTGGATATAGTTTTTCTCTGCTGTTAATTTCATCAGTTCTTTATCCAATTTCACTTGCAAACTATCCATTTCTTTCTTCAACGCTTCTTTTTGGGCTTTGATTTCCAATTGCTTTTGAATAAATTTTTCTTGCGCCTCTATTTCTTTCAATAATGGTGCAGCTGGACCATCTAATTTTTTGAGATTATTCTTTAACTCTTCAGCACTTACTTCTTTCCATTCCATATCAAATTGGTCTAAAGAGTATGGATTGTATTTTTTGGAACCATAGAATAATTTACCATTATTTTTGGCTATACCAATAGCGTAAGTATTACTCATTACAGAAGCGTCTGTTGTTCCTTTTTTAGGAAATTTGATACTTCCAATCGTCCCGATAATGGTTATAGGAACAATTGTTTTGAGTGTATTCAAAAATTGATACACTTTTGCTCCCTTTTTACCTTTTACATCTACCGTTACTTCTTTAGGATTGTCATTAATCAATTTTAAATAAGCATCAATATTCATCCATCCAGCCGAGAACCATGTAGTAGCATAAGTTCTTGGAGCGGTAACAACATTGCTTTGGGGAATTTCTTTAGATTTTACAGGTAAGTTTACTTTCGAACCGAAAGATGACCAATTCGTATTATTGGGTGCATTTGAAGCCGTAATTTGATTGTAATCAGCTACCAACTGCTTCATTTGACTTTGATATTTCATCAAGTCTTCTTTACTTTTTTTAGCATAAGTTTGATGAATTTTTTGTTGAGTTTCAATATTCTCTTTTTTCTTTTCATTGTAATACTTCGACAGTTGCTCTTGGTAAATATTAGCATCTTTTACATTGGTTAATTTTTCTTTTGCGAAATTTTCAAAGTAAGTTTTTTCCGCACCTTTTAGTTTTTGAGCCACCATAGCATCAACTATATAAAGGTCTTTTCCTAGATTGTTGACATAGAGTTCAAATAATTCTTGAGCATTTGGCATTTGATGTAATATCTTAATGCGTTGTTCAAATTCTTTAGTAGCCAAAAAACTATTAGCAAATGCTTCCGATTTGATGGTCTTCACACTTAAAGGGTTTATGTAACAAGAAGTTTTATTATTAGAATCAAGTTGTTTAAGTTTTTCTTCATCATAATTTATATTTTCAATTTTGTTCATAGGTACTTTTGAACTTGTTAAATTTAAAGATGAGGTCTTTAATGTCAGAGGTTTGGATAATTTAATTACATCTTCACCATTAGAGGTGAAATTTTCAGACATAAAATAATCACAGCCACTTTTGATTACTTGAATTCTAAAATCACCAGCCTCCAATTTGTTAAAACTAAAATAACCACGATCATCTGTTGTTATATCCTTTTTATTAACGAATCCATTTTGATAGATATAAATTGAGGCCCCTTTTGGTGTTTGACCAAATTCATTTTGAACTCTTCCATATAATTGTGTTTTACCATTCAAGTATTTCTTTCCAAACCATAATTCCAACCATTCTCTGAAAGTAAAATTTGAATTAGTTCCTCCACTACTCATTATTCTTTGGTTATTGTCGTCTAAGGCTATAATATTATTATTATCTCCAACTAATGAGTCTATTAGTATTTTCTCTTCTGTAATTTCCACGCCCAAACTATAATACAAACTATCCACCAAAAATTTTGAATTAGTAGTATGATTTTTAAATGGAAGTCCAGCAGCAACGGCTTCATCAAATCCATTTGGAATAAAATCTAGGTTTTCAAAATCTACTTTGGTTAAGTATTTTTTCAGTGGTTGTGGTTCCACCCAATTGATATTTCCTTCTTCGTTGGTTTCACCTTTCCAAGCCATCATATCTGGATTGTATTCATCAGTTGGAATTTCGATGTAAAGCGGTCTTTCGGGATTGATATTCACTTTTTCACCATTTGCATAAGGTTGCACATATATCATTCCGCCTGTTTGAAGCATATTTTTATTGTTCATTGTGGTAAGATTATATGCCAACATATCAGAAACTTTCAACGCTTCTACCAATTCTAAAGTGACTTCAGAATCAACCAAATTTCCTTCATCATTAATAAAAGCATCAGTTGGAACGATTACTAATGTTCCGTCATTCCCTTCAATTGTTTTCCCTTTTTTTGGATCAATTTTAAATTCCTGAACATCTGGTTTTAACCATGTTTTCAAACCGCCACATTCTGTATCTTCTGAATAACTGATTTTTTTCGGAGTTGAATTATTTTTTGATGTGTTTGCATTGTTTTTAGGTTGCAAAGTATCTTCATCTAGTTCTGTGGTAGTAGTAGTAGTAACCAAAAGAGTATCCTGATTTGTTATAGGAAATTTATGAGTTATGGTACTTTTTTTATAAGAAAGTAAATTGATAGTGTTTTCGTCCGTTTCTTTTGGAGTGGAATTAAAATACCATAGCGAGGCTAACAAAACTACTATTACACCAAAAGAACCTCCTAAAATTTTTCCCCAAGAAAATCCAGAAGTGCCTCCAGCACCGAATTTCATTACATCTGCTCTTATTGCTTTTCGAACAGCTGCTTGTTGTATTAATTTTTGGTTGGCTACATCCTTTGCAAGAGTAGGATTTTGAGCGATTTCATTTTCAAATGCTATCACTTCTTCTTTATTGAGTTTACCAGTGATGTAAAGTTCAATTTTTTCTATATGTTGTAATTCGTTTCTCATGATTTCTATGGATTAAAGATTTTGATGGGTTAACATTTCATTGGCCATTTTAGAGGCTTTTTCCAAACACTTATATTTTTGTGTTTTGGCTGAGTTAACACTTGAAAAATTCAAAGTAGAAGCAATATTTTCCATTTTTTCCTTTTGGAAATAAAACATTCTTAAAATTTCTTTACACTTATCAGAAATTTGTTCCAAAATTTTCTCCATTAAGGATAATTGTTGCTCCTTGTCAAAATCATATTCCAAATCTTCATTCGAAATAATGAGGGTATCTTTCCATTCTAAATCATTATTAGATTTATTTAATTTACGTAATTCATTTTTTAGCAAAAACCTGTTGATACCATAAAGATATGAGGTGAGTTTTGATGACAATTCAAATGTTGGATTTTGCAATTTTTCAATAAGCAATACCAAACTGTCATTAAAAATTTCTTCAGCCAATTCGGATGAACCTCCACTTTTGAGAATAAGAGATTTGATTTTGGGAAACTCTTTGTATAAGAATTTTATAGGTTTCTCGTTTTTACCGAGCCTAATTAATTTTATAATTTCTGAATCTTTCATAATACTTCATTTCCCTCTTTATGTCATCAATTTATAAAGGTAACCCTTTTTTTGTGAAAATATTTTAGATTTTTTTTCATTTACAATTTAAAACAACGTAAGAATGAGTAAGGTTAAAGTTTTAAAACACGAGTAATCACAAACACATTTGTCAATTCATTCGTGCATTAAGTGTAAAAACTAACAAATAAAGAGTAATATCAATCACAAAGACAAGTTATATAATACGATTAGTCACAAACACATTTTGCAATTCATTCATTACATTCGTGGCAAAAAACTAACAAAAAAAGTAATATCAATCACAAAAGATTAAAGTTATATAATACGATTGATACAAACACATTTTGCAATTCATTCATTGCATTCGTGGCAAAACTAACAAATAAAGAGTAATATCAATCACAAAGATTAAAGTTATATAATACGATTAGTCACAAACACATTTTGCAATTCATTCGTGCATTCGTGGCAAAAACTAACAAATAAAGAGTAATATCAATCACAAAGATTAAAGTTATATAATACGATTAGTCACAAACACATTTTGCAATTCATTCGTGCATTCGTGGCAAAAAACTAACAAAAAAAAAGTAATATCAATCACAAAGATTAAAGTTATATAATACGATTAGTCACAAACACATTTTGCAATTCATTCGTGCATTCGTGGCAAAAACTAACAAATAAAGAGTAATATCAATCACAAAGATTAAAGTTATATAATACGATTAGTCACAAACACATTTTGCAATTCATTCGTGCATTCGTGGCAAAAAATTAACAAAGAATCGAGTTCTAAAGTTAATCGAATAAAAAAGACAATGTTTCCAATTAAATACTAACTTTACATTTTATAATCTTTTCAAGATTAATAATAAATTGTATTGCACAATTTTAATATTTTTAAATCACAAATTAAACTCAAAAATGAATAGATTAATTAATTTATTGGGAATAAAATATCCGATTATTCAAGGAGGAATGATATGGGCTTCTGGTTGGGAACTGGCAAGTGCTGTGAGCAATGCAGGAGGTCTAGGAATCATTGGTTCTGGTTCAATGTATCCAGAAGTTTTGAAACTACACATTGAAAAATGCCAAATGGCAACCACAAAGCCTTTTGCTGTTAATTTACCTATGATTTACCCTGATATTGATAAACATATCGAAACAATAGTAAAATACGAAGTGCCGATTGTTTTTACTTCAGCAGGAAATCCAAAAACGTACACTGAATATTTAAAGTCTAAAGGAATTACTGTTGTTCACGTGGTTTCAAGCTTGAAATTTGCCAAAAAAGCAGAAGAAGCAGGCGTAGATGCAGTAGTTGTGGAAGGTTTTGAGGCAGGTGGACATAACGGTAGAGACGAGACAACTACAATGGTTTTGGTTCCTACGGTATGTAATGAACTTTCAATACCTGTAATTGCAGCTGGAGGAATTGCTTGTGGAAAAGGAATGATGGCTGTGATGGCTTTAGGAGCAGAAGGCGTTCAAATGGGAAGTCGATTTGTAGCATCCGAAGAAGCTTCTAGTCACGAATTATTCAAAAATGAAGTAATAAAAGCCAAAGAAGGTGATACGCAACTCACTTTGAAGGAACTCACTCCAGTGAGATTAATAAAAAACGAATTTTACAAAAAGGTAGAAGAGGCTTATACAAAATGTAACAGCATAGACGAATTAAAAGAATTGCTCGGAAGAGGAAGGGCTAAAAGAGGAATGTTTGAGGGAGATTTAATTGAAGGTGAGTTGGAAATTGGTCAAATTTCAAGTATCATTGAGGAAATCAAACCAGCGGCAACCATAATTGAAGATGTAATAAGAGAATATGTGGAAGCAAAAGAGTTGATTCTCAATGCGAACAGTAGATTTACATTTTAACTAAAAACAAGAAATTATACATGATAGGATACAATAAATTTACACTTAAAAATGGCTTGAGAGTCATTCATCACCATGATGAATCCACACCGATAGCAGCTTTCAACATCTTGTATGATGTAGGAGCTAGAGATGAAGATCCAAATAAAACTGGTTTTGCTCATTTGTTCGAACATTTGATGTTTGGTGGAAGTGTAAATATTGAGAATTTTGACACTCCACTTCAGTTAGCAGGAGGAACTAGTAACGCATTTACATCGAATGATATTACTAATTATTACAGCACTTTGCCAAAACAAAATTTAGAAACTGCTTTTTGGTTGGATAGTGATAGATTGCATCAACTGGCTTTTACACCTAAGAGTTTGGAAGTGCAAAGAAGCGTGGTTATTGAAGAGTTCAAACAAAGATATTTGAATCAACCTTATGGTGATGTTTGGTTGCTTTTGAGACCTTTGGCATACAAAACGCATCCATACCAATGGGCAACTATTGGAAAGGAAATCAAACATATTGAAGATGCTACTATGGAAGATGTGAAAGCGTTTTTTTACAAGCATTACGGTCCTCAAAACGCTATTTTATGTGTGGCTGGCGATATCGAATTGGAAGAAGTAAAATCTTTATCCGAAAAGTGGTTTGGTAATATTGACTCGAGAACTAAGTACGAAAGAAATTTACCTAGAGAACCCAAGCAAAATGAATTTAGAGAACTTACAGTAGAAAGAGATGTTCCTAACGATGCTATTTATATGGCTTTTCACATGCCAGCAAGAAATCACAAAGATTACTATACCGCAGATTTAATTTCCGACATTCTTTCAAGGGGTCAATCTTCTCGATTGTTTAAAGAATATGTGATGGAAAATCCTAAGTTTAGTGACGTTCATGCGTATGTTTCGGGAAGTATGGAAGAAGGACTTTTTGTTTTTTCTGGAAATCCATCAGATGGAGTAACTTTAGAAGAGGCACAAGAAATATTTTGGGAAGTAATTGAAAGAATACAAACCGAATTGGTTTCTGAGAGAGAGTTGGAGAAAGTAAAAAACAAAGTAGAAAGTTCTATGGTTTTTGGAGAAATGAGCGTTTTGAACAAAGCCATGAGTTTGTGTTTTTATGAATTAATGGGCGATGCGGATTTAATCAATCAAGAAGCAAATAAATATCTTTCTGTGACTAGAGAAGATTTGATGAGAGTAGCAAAAGAAATGTTTACCAAAGAAAATTGCTCAGTACTAAATTATAAATCAAAAAGAAATTAAGCGATGAATGTATTTAGAACAGAAGCACCAGGAATTAAGACTATTTCTGACGTGCATTTTCCTACACCACAAGAATATACTTTGGATAATGGAATCAAAGTACATGCGTTTAATTTAGGGACACAAGATGCCGTACAAATTGATTTGGTATTTGCTGTAAGTAGAAATCAAGGTAAAAATCCTTTAGTAGCAAAGGCAGTCAATGAATTAATTGGAGAAGCATCGATACAAAAGCCTTCTGGAGTATTGAACGAAGCGATAGATTTTCACGGTGCTTTTTTAGAAAGTACTTATAGTGTCGATCACAGTAGCGTTTCTTTATTTACTTTGACCAAAAAATTGGATGATGTTTTGCCCTTGTTTGAAGAGGTCGTTTTGGAAGCGGTTTTCCCTGAAAGAGAATTAGACATTTATCTTAAAAATGCCAAACAAAAATTCTTGATTTCTCAGGAGAAAGTTTCGACACTTGTGAAGCGATTGTATTCTCAAAAATTATATGGTGACCACTATTACGGAAGTAGAACGGAGCCAAATCATTTTGAAGAAGTTTCGGTGGCTGATTTGAAGGAGTTTTACGAGAATTTTTACACTCAATCTAATTGCAATATCATTGTAAGTGGCAAATTTGATGATAGTTTGATTTCAGGTCTAAATCGTTCTTTTGGCAAAATGATTAAAGGTAAGAAATCCAACATGGATGATAAAATTTTCGAAAGCAAATCAGAAAAACATTTTCAAGAAAAAGAAGGAGCAATCCAGTCTGGAGTAAGAGTTGGAAAAGTATTAAATATTGCCTATGGTACAGAAGAATATTTCCAATTGAAGGTGTTGAATACCATTTTGGGAGGGTATTTCGGTTCGAGATTGATGTCGAATATTAGAGAAGATAAGGGATATACTTACGGCATAGGCTCAAGCGTTAGTTTTTTGAAAAATGCTTGTACTTTCAGTATTGCTACAGAAGTTGGTGCTGATGTTACAAAAAACACTTTGAAAGAAATTTATTATGAACTCCATAAAATTTGTAATGAAAAAGTTTCAGATGAAGAATTAGAAATCGTTAAAAATTACATGTTAGGTTCTATTCTAAAATCATCAGACGGTGCTTTTTCTTTGGCACAACAATACAAAGGTGTTTATTTTTTAGGTGAAGATTTAACTTTTTTTGAAAGATACATCAATGCCATTTCATCTGTAACGAGTGCGCAACTATTAAGCGTTGCTCAAAAATTCCTTTTACCTGAAACCATGTTGGAAGCAGTGGTGGGGAAGATGTCGTTGTAGTTAATTTTAATGTATTATAATTTTCTTATTTTCATTTTGAATAAGTTAAGAGTTGCGTTTGAAAATTTACTTTAATTCATTGTCTATTAAAAGATTTTCATATTTTTGATATATGATTAATATTGTATCTTTAATTATTAGTGCTATTTTGATTGTCTTTTTGGGGATAATTTTCAATAGGTTTGTGAGCAATCGCAATCACGTGAAAGATGCATGGAGTAATATTGATGTTTTTTTGAAAAAAAGATATGAATTAATCCCTTCTTTAGTAAGTGTTGTGAAAGGATATGCTAAGCATGAGTTACAAACTTTTGAAAAAATTTCAGAAGTAAGAAGCAATGCTATGAAAATTCCAGAAAATAACATTCATGAAAAAGCAAATGCTGAAAAAGAGTTGTCACAATTGATAAATTCTATTACAATTATCCAAGAAAGTTATCCCGATCTCAAAGCGGATTTATCTTTCATTAAATTGCAAAAGCAAATGGCAGATATCGAGCAAGATTTAGAAAAAAGCAGAAGATATTACAATGCGTGTGTCAGAGAAAACAACACTTTTGGCGAAAGTTTTCCTGCTTCCATGTTTAGAAGATTGCTGTGGTACAAGCACTATGATTTTTTCAGTGCTTTAAGTCACGAAAGAAATATTAATAATGTAGATTTCTAAAAAAAGACTAACCATGAAAACTGCCCTCTACCTAATTTTCTTCATTTTTTGTACTGTTCCCCTGAATGCTCAAAACAAGCATGAAGATGCTGTAAGTCTTGAAAATAAAAATGAAGATGAGAAGAAATATTTATTGAAATATGAACCTGTTGTTGTAAAAAACCTAACTGTTAATATCGAGATTGATACTACAGGTTTTTCACAGTTGAAAGAAAATTATGATGTTGTTTTCAATAAAGAAAGAAGAGGGATTTTCAATAGGTTCGTTGAGAATGTGGGCAATTGAAGATGATTCTGATGAAAAACACACAAAAGAAATTGGAGATTATGTCTATGACTTTCTTTTTCCTGAGAAATACACAAGAAGAATTTATATTGAAGATTTAGAAGTTAAAAATCACACCTTTAAGAAAAATTGGGTACATCCTTTTAGCGAAAAATTAGAAATCAAAATAGGAGACGAAACTGTTTTCCTCACAGGAGAACATCAATATACGATTAGTTATAAAGTCAAAAATGCTTTTTTGTTCCGAGATTCCATTGTTGACTTTTATTGGAATTTTCTTGGAGGAAATTGGGACATGCCTTTTTTGGATGTCAATTTTAATATTAAACTTCAAGGAAACATTGATTTAGATTCGAATGATTATTTTCTATATGGGGGCAAAGTAGGTAACACTCAAAATTTAAAAACTTTAGAATATCATAACGATACTCTTTCAGGGTTTTCACCATTTTTCTTAGATAAAAAAGAAGATTTAACCATTTTGATTCACCTTCCAGGTTCATATATTCCTCATCCTACAAGTTCCGAAATTTTTTGGTCCATTTATGCATGGCCTATTTTCCCTTTTGGATTTATGCTATTGTTTTTTATTGTTTGGTTTTTTATTGGAAAAGAAAACAGAATTATCAATCAAGTTCAATTTTATCCTCCCAAAGATGTTGATCCTGCTTTAGCTGGATTTATTGTTGATAAGACAAGTGATAATAGAGATTTGGTTTCTTTACTACCTTATTGGGCTTCAATGGGAATAATTGATATTCAAGAAATTGGTTCTGGTAAACATAAGTTTTTCGCAAAACTTTACAAATGGTTTAGAGTTATTCTTGTGATTCAAATTGTAGTTTTTGTTTCCGTTACTTGTTATGGATTGTATAAAGAGAATTTAAATTCATTATTGATTGGAATTTCAATTAATTCCTTTGTGTTTTTTATAGTTTATGTTTTAAAGAAAAAATTTAGGAAAAAGTCTTATCCTGAAATATTATTTGTTAAGAAAAAAGAATTGCATCAGTATGCAAAAAATTATGAAATCACAATTTTTAATGGTCTTTTTAAGGGGGGCGATTCAAAAGTTGAACTTAGCGAATTAGAATTGACATTTTATAAAACATTGAATGAAGCCAAAGGAGAGTTAAGCGAAAAAGGATCGAAATATGTATTTACAAAAAATTCGAAGAAACAAGTGAATATAACAATTTTGGTAGTTTCCTTATACATGGTTTTAGCTACAGTAGCGATTTTTGCTATCTATCATCCTTTAGCGGGTATTGTAAATTTTTTAGTTGGAGTCTTTTTAATTTCTATTTCCAAAATTATGGACAAAAGATCTCCGCAAGGTGATGAGACACTAAAAGATGTAGAAGGGTTTAGAACTTTTGTTAAAAAAGCTGAAAGACATAAAATAGAGTTTTTGCTCAAAGAAGATCCTTTGTATTTTGACAAAACCATAGCCTATGCAGTTGCTTTTGGAATGGCAGAAAAATGGGGTAAAAAATTTGATGGAATTGTACCTCCTCCTGATTGGTATAGGTCTGACAGTAGTGATGATTTCAGTACAACTTTCGACAGAATGGTGGCTTCTGCTACTGTGACAATGTCTGTAAGCCCAAGTTCGTCAAGTTCTGGAAGCGGAGGAGGAAGTAGTGGAGGAGGATTTGGTGGAGGTGGTGGAAGTTCTTGGTGATTAATAAAAAACAGAATTTTTAGATTAAAAAAATCCCACCGAATGAAAGTTTTTCAAACAGTGGGTTTGAAATTTTAAAAATTCCCTCTCAGAGATAGAATAAAGTTTCTTCCAGGAGCGGTAAGACCAGAACTGTAAGTTCTATATCTTTGGTTGGTAATGTTTTCCATACCAGCACTCACAGAAAAAATCTTTGTCAATTGATACATTGCCTTGAAATTAAATGTGTACCAACTAGGAGCATAAGGATTTCCGTTAGCATCTTTAGCGTACAAATATGCTTTTTGCTTTTCTTCTTCGTTGAGGTTTTCAAAACTTACTTCAGTAGCATACATAGCATAAACTTGAAGGAAAAGTTTGTCCTTTTTGTAGGTAAATCTCGATACACCAAATGCTGGAGCAGCGTGTCTAGACCTGCTGATGTCGCCATTGTCCATTTCTTCTTCTCCAATTTGGTAATTGTAACGAGATGAAATACTAAACTCGGAATTAAGTTTTATCTCAACTCCGATGTTAGCACCGTAAACAGTTCCGTAAGCGGCATTTTGAATCGCATATACTTTGCTCATATCACCATCATAGTTGATACTGTCTTGTCCATTTACTTGAAACGCTCTTCTTACCATTGCATTGTCGAGATAGGTGTAAAATCCAGTGATATCTAACTTTACAATATCGCCAAATATTTTTGAAACATTCATTTCTCCATTGTAAGCAAATTCTGCTTTTAAATTAGTGTTTGGAACAACCACTTCACTTCCAGCAAAATCAAATATTTTTCCTATGTCATCGACATTTGGGGCTCTAAAACCAGTACTGGCATTAAAACTAATTTTCCAAGTTTCGTCAGGACGATAAACTCCTCCCAAACTAAAGTTGGTTGCTGAATTTTGGATTTCAACAGTCGTAAAATCAAAAGGAAAAAATTCAAGATGTCTCGTAAAATCTGATTGTAAATCAAACATTGAATATCTTCCTCCTGCTTGAACAAGAAATTTATCAGAAATTTCAAACTGATAATTCAGATATATGGCATAACTATTCCATTTAGATTTTGGGTACCTATCAGAAACAGGAATGCTACTATGATCTCTAATGTCTATTGCAGAACCTTTAGAAGTAACATCGTTTTGAATGAATTCTAAACCATAATAAAACTTATGTTTTGTCAAAACTTTTTCGAAATCCAAATTAGCGGAATAGGCTTGAACTTGTTCCAATTGAGTTCTCAATCGGAACCTATTTCCACCTGTGAAGTTTCTATCAATTCTACTTTCTTCGAAATATTGTTGTGCCAAACCGATGTTCATTTTATCATAGATTTTGTTATTGGAAGTATGTCGAATCGTTAAATTATTCATCATCCATTTTTGTGGCCCATAATTCCAAACAGCAGACCTAGGAAGACCATTATTTCCAATTTCTATCAATCTATCGTATCTAGAATATTCTGATGTTTCTGAATAATGAAAGCCATATTGAAAATCCCATTTTTCATTAGGTGAAAATCTGATTTTTTGCATCACATTGGTTTGCTTATATCCTGTGGGGTTTTGAGTTAGTGGATCTGGATTGGAAACGACTTTATCCATAGTATCCATTCTTTGCACATAAAAATTACTCAAATAATCATCTGGTCCATTCGTTCCCATTTTGAGATCTCCATAATCAGAATGTGTAATACTTGTAACGAGCGCCCATTTTTTCCACCCAATATTCACATCAAAATGTCCAGTTTTTTCATTGTTGGCTGATGCGTATCTGCTCACAAACTTGCCTATCACTAATGGTTTGTTATTCAACGATAGTTGAGGCGTCAAAGTGGTAAAACTCATTACACCACCAATTGCATCACTTCCGTAAATAATAGCACCAGGTCCAAAAAAAACTTCTGTATTTTCAATTGCAAGTGGATCCAATGAAATAACATTTTGAATGTTTCCAGATCTGAAAATAGCGGTGTTCATTCTCACGCCATCCACAGTGTATAAAAGTCTGTTGGCAGAAAAACCTCTTACCATTGGACTTCCACCACCTTGCTGACTTTTCTGGATGAACACTTCTCCTGAAGTCGCTAATAAATCAGCTGCGGTTTGTGGGTTTTGTTGTGCCACATCTTTTGAGGATATATTTGAAATTTTGGAAGGAACATTTCCAGAATTTTGTCCCCATTTAGAAGCAGAAACTACAAATTCATCCAATCCAATTGTTGAACTTTCTAGATAAATTTCAAAATTAGATGCAACTATTTCATCGTAACTTTTGGTCACTTTTTTATATCCAAATGCTAGAATTTCAATGGCTTTACTGGTTTGAAAACCAGAAAGATTTGCCTCACCTTTAGCATTAGTTGTAGTTTGAACCTTTGGATTCAAACTAATCAATTTCACCATCTCAACAGGTTGATTGGTATCCATTGATTTTATGGTTATTGTTTGAGAAATTCCAGTATAGGAAATCATCAATAACAACCATAAGATAATTGTAATTTTCATGATTTAAATTTATAAATACAAATATTTTGTTGAGGTTTTAATGTGTTGAAACAAAGTGTTTAAAAAAATAAACACAATAGATTTCTTCCATATTTTAATCAATATTCAATTAAAATACAGTCAACAAAAAACTTAAATACTTTTAGAATCAAAAAAATCAGGAGGGGGAGAAGTGTTGGAAAGATAAATCACATAATCATTCATTCGATAATTTGAAAATGCATCTTGATAATCAATTTGAGTCAATAAAACAAATGGTATTTGTGGTTCAAAAAATAATTTTGTGTAAAAATGATACAATGAATTTTTATGTTTATTACTATTAGTATCTTGACCTAATGTAAGATTCAAAACATCACTCAGTTGTTTATTTAGTGCTGTCTCTTCATAATCCCACCAACACCAATAATATGTGGTGTCACCTTCTTTGGAACGTTCAACAATGTCATACATTTGTCCATTGTACTCAAATTCTTTGGAATGCTTCCATTTGAGTTTTGATTCGATATCTTGAGTGCTAAATTTCAACAAGACTAATTCATCTTTGTCTAATCCTACAATCATCTTCCATTTCACTTCCTTTTTGACCACAGATTTTCTGTATTGCAACCACGTATAAACGGTTGCAAAAGGAATTGTGATACATAAAAGTAATAATATTCCGAATATTTTAGCCTTCAATGTTTTTCAAATTGAACTTCAAAGTTATGAAAAAAACGAACGAAGTAGAACTTTACTTATTGTAAGGTTACTTTTCGCCCTTATCCTTTCCAAGAGATATTTTATAATCTTCGGCATCTCCAGTGATTTTGATGTTCACGTATTTTATTTTTTTATCTGTATCTTGATAAATAATTTCATCTTCTTGCTCAGGGTCTATTTCTTCAGGTTTTTTCTTGAAAAGTTTTGAAGCACCTGCTTGAGTTACCATTTTCAAAGGAACTCTGATATAATATTCCATGTTGTAATCCATATCTTGTTTACCAGAAATTTCTAGGAAACCGAGAGAACTGTTGATTGTCATTTTTGGAATAGACATTACACCATTGGTCATATCAATGTGATTGGTGAGAGTGTCGAATAGAATTTTAGTTAAGTTTTTATCTTTAAAATAATCAGATAGTAATTCCATTGGACCATAATTTTCTAACCTTCCTTTGGTGACATCAATATCTACATGGATTTCTGAGTCGTCAATTTTGGGAACCATATCTGTATGCATGTGGATTTTTCCGTATAAGTAACCACTCAATTCACCATGTAAATTTTCAGAAACCAAATAATCCTGACCAAAATTATCGAACTTGAACATCAATTGATCAATGTCTAAATTAGAGAATCTAACTTTGGGATTTAGATAGATTAATTTACTATTAGAGCCATCAAAATAACCAGACATATTGATTTTTCCACCTGCTAATTTCATTGAAAGTGTATCTATATCAATATAATGATTTTCATGTGTTTTAATTTTTGCATCAAAATCTTGAATTAGATATTTATGATATTTCAAATGTTTGATATTCATATCAATTGCCATTTCAGGAAAAGGAAGTTCATAGATATTAAATACAGAATCATGATTTACAGGAGGGGCATTTTTAGAAGTTGGTGGAGGATTATAGTTGAAAAGTTGGTCAAAATCCAAGTGAGGAGACTTAAAATTGATGTAATTGTCTTTCATTTTCAATTCTTTGGACTCTCCATAATAATATACCATGTCTGTCACAAAAGATGATTTTCCAATTTTTCCACCAAATTTCTCTAAAGTCAAATGTTCATCCTCTATATGAATACGTCCGTTGAATTTATCAAATTTCATAGGATGAATCTTCATCAAACCTGTCAACTGATCTAAGTAAATGTCTGCTGATTTTAATCCTTGTAAAAAATGTAAATCTGCAAATCCATGAACTTTTAAGTTGTTAAACTCTTCATGCCTGTAATCTTCTGGAACGTAATTTTCACCTCCATAAGAAAATAAATCTTCCATTTGCAAAAGTTTTGAATCCAAAGCAAATTCTATTTTGGTGTCACCTTTTGGATCTTCCATAAACCACAAGTCGTAGTTGCCAAGTTTTCCAGCAAAATGAAAGTCACTATTGTCAATCATACCTTTAAAATCAATGATTCTAAAGTCTTTTTCCTCTATAAAAAGGTCTGCGTGAAAGTCATGCAATGTGTGAGGGTAATGTTTCATTTTTGCGTATAGATTATCTATAAAAAACTCACCAATCGGTAAGTTTGGAGATTCTGTCATCGCTTTAGCAGAACTTTTAAAAGTGAGTCCCATTGAGAAATCACTAATTTGTTCATCTACAGGAATGTTTCCTTCTTGTTTATTATCAGTAAGTTCAAATAAATCTAAGTATTTTGAAGATATTTCCAAATGTGTCAAAACTTCTATTCCCGTGTGATGGAGAATGGCCGGAAGATCACTAATACTTCCTTTGATATTAAGGTCTGAATTACCTATTTTGATATTGCAATAATCTATTTTAGCTTCATGGCCATCCACTACTGCTTTTAAATCTAAATCTTTGAGAGGGATATGAAAATCAGGAGATTTAAAACTCAAGTCTTTAATTTCTAATTCGGTGTAATAGGATTCGTTGAGTTTTTCTATACTGTTTTCAGGATTTTCTAAGTCAATAATGTCTTTGAAATTCATGGTGAGTTTCAAGCCTCCTTTCAGATTTTTTAAATCAGTAAGATTGAAGAAATTCGCTAGGAAATCTAATTGAAATTCAGATACGAGTTTTAAATCAATTTCAGGAGCTTTAAAATTTTTGACAGTTAAATCTCCAGAAAATTTACCCGCTTCTGGACTTGCAGAAAAGTCTTTAAGAGAAAACTCCATGGATTCAAGTGTCCTTTCTTCACCATTGGTAAAATATCCTTTAAATTGTAAATCATCAATCTTTTTTTGATTAATATTATTTGAGAAAAATGCTTCTGAACATCCAAATTCAGCGTCTATTCTTGGTGAATGTCCATTTATAGATTTTCCTTTTACATTTGCTTTGAAATATACTTTACCTTGATTATCATACTTTTTTAAGGTAGGCGCTAATTCTTCTGGTGCAAACGCCATAAACATATCAAAATTCGGTTTTTCACCTTCAAAACTGATGTCCATATTGAGGTCATCATCAAAGTCAATATTCCCTTCAGCATTGAACTTAGAGCCTTCAAGTAAAACTTCCGATGGAGTAATTACCAATTTCTGTTCGTCTTGTATAAAGTCTAATTTTGTATATACATCAAAATGTTTGTGCTTAATAAAAGTCGTATCACCATTATCAACTACATTTAGTTCCATTTGACTATCTAGTGAAATCATCAAATGGTTTGGAGAAGTTTTAAACTTTGAAAGTGCTTTTGTAATTAATATGTCAATTTTTACATTGTTTTCTTCATTTAATTTATTGATGTCCACATTTTCGATTTCAATCGACTGCAGATCTAAGTGAAACTCCTCTTCTGGGCTTTCTACTTTCTCAACAGGTTCAAATGCATTGGTCAAATTTAGTGTTCCATCCTTGTGTTGAATCAAATTCATAAACCCATTTTTGAGTTTAATGGTTTTTATGTCAAACTTTCCCGAAATAAGCGTCCAATTATCAAACCCAATGTACACATCTTTAAGATTGATAATTGGATGTTCTTTGTCATTTTCATCAGTATAAACTATCAAATCTTCCAAGTCAATAGAAATATAGGGAAATTTTCAAAAGGCGAAATATGGCTATCTCTCAATTCAAAATGACCTTTAAAGTCTTTGTTGAGATTATCAATAAGCTCTTG
Organism: Flavobacteriales bacterium; assembly: GCA_018401455.1. Taxonomy (GTDB): domain Bacteria; phylum Bacteroidota; class Bacteroidia; order Flavobacteriales_D; family Parvicellaceae; genus Parvicella. The sequence continues at coordinate 81,965 of JAGYKU010000001.1, read as the reverse complement.
TACAATTGCATCTTGTTTCCAAAATACAATACCAATCAAAAGAAGAAAAAGAAAAATAGGAACGATAAAAATCGTTATGATAAATCTCTTCCAGAATTTTTTACTTTTTAAAAATTTCATATAAAAATTTCATTTAAGCACAAATATATATCAAAGAAATGGGTTTATTGCTTTGAAGTAAAATATTTTTAAGTTTTATAAAAAGCAATTTTTTCTTACTAGAATAACATCTGTGTTATATATTTGCAGTGAAATTTCGCCAAACTAATAAAGTGGCACCAAATATGTTTTCTTTTAAAGAAAAATAAAAATTATGAAAATTATAAAATTAACCTTAATTCTTTTTTTAGCTATTACTTCTAGTACAGCAATGGCTCAAAAAGAAAAAAAATCAAAAAAAAGTAAAAAAGAAATGACATTAAACACAGAATTAGACTCAGTGAGTTATGGATTAGGAGTGAATATTGCTGAAAACCTAAGCAATCAAGGTATCGAAGGATTAAATGTAGAAGCACTTGCAAAAGGAATGGAGGATTATCTAAGTAAAGCTGATTTAGCAATAGATAAAGAGCAAATTGGAGATTTATTGAATGCTTATATGGGGTCTCTTCAAATGAAAAAAGCAGAGAAGGCAATGAAAGAAGGCGCTGACTTTTTAGTTGAGAATGCTAAGAAAAAAGGAGTGGTGACATTACCAAGCGGCATGCAATACGAAATCATAACAGAAGGAAATGGAGAAATTCCCAAAGCTTCTGATAGAGTTTCAACACATTATCACGGAACATTGATTGATGGTACTGTTTTCGATAGTTCTGTGCAAAGAGGTCAACCAGCAGATTTTGGAGTAACACAAGTTATCAAAGGATGGCAAGAAGCTCTACAGTTGATGCCTGTTGGTTCTAAATGGAGATTGTATATACCTTACGACTTGGCTTATGGTGACAGAGGTGCAGGTGGAGCTATTGGACCTTATGCTACATTGATTTTTGATATTGAATTATTAGAAATTTTAAAATAATTTAATCCAATTTATAAATATTTTAAAGGGGTTAGATGTTATGTTTAACCTCTTTTTTTATTTTTAAAAACTAATAAACTTCATGATGATTGAAACAAAAACCATAAAGAAAACTAAAAAAGATGTCAAAACATCTAAAACCATTGTTGAAACTCATGAAAGACAAACTATTGTTCATTGCAAATATTTTGGACAAATAGGAGATGGAGTAAGGATTTGGAAAACCACTTTTTTAATCGAAAAACCATCAGGCACTAAAAGAAAGTTAATCCATACTGAAAATATTACCATGTACCCACATTGGACAGTTTTGGAAAAGAGCGGTTCTTTTACTTTTACTCTTTATTTTGAAGGTCTAAGCAAAAGTTGTACTTCATTTGATTTATTTGAAATGATTCCTCAAGAAGGAGGTTTTAAAGTGAATAATATTACTCGAAATAAATCTGATGTATATCAGGTTGTAGTTGACTAACATTTATTAGTTGAAAAAAAGAGTGTATTGTAAATAAAATAATGGCACAAAATTAGATGTAAAAGTATTATATTTGTTAATTATTAAATTTAAAACTATGAAAAAACTATACGTTTTATTATTCGTCTCAGTATTTGCATCTTCAGTTTTTGCACAAAACAACAATTGTTTTGAAGATTATAAAAAAGTATTCGAAAACAGAGGAGCTTACCCAGTAGAGGATGGTACACACAATAATGTCATTTTATCTAATGAAACTAAAGAAGGTACAGAATGTTATATATGTACAGCAAAAGTAATGAACGGAGAAGTTGTTGAAATTGCAATTCATTTTGAAGATAATACCAAAGACTTAGTTGTTTTCCAATTTAAAGACAAATTACCTTGGACGATTCATAATGGAATTTCAAGAACGAGAGTAACGAATAATGATGAGAAAATACACTTAATGTTTGCTGATAAAATTAAACCAAAGAAGAAGGAGTACAAAAAAGCCCCACTACCTAAATTTGAGTTAAATTAAATCTATACTTTTATAAATCTTATATTTATATCAAACGCCTTTAGAATTTCTAAAGGCGTTTTTTTTGTCATATTTCTTTAGCACTCCAATTTCCTTTTTTGATATAATACCACGACATAAGTCCTAAGAAAGTAAAGTATATAAACTCAGTACACCAAACCCATTCTATAGATGGAGAGAAAATTTTGATTACAAAAAATGCAGAAAGTAAATAGATGGAAATGTTTACAACTTCAATCAATAATGAAATCTTGGTATTTCCAGTTCCAGTAACACTATTGAAGAAAATAAAGGCAAAACAAAAGAAAAACATAGAAACATTTATGACTTTTAAAGTGTTTAAACATCCATCAATGATTTCTGGATTATTGGTGTAAAGTCCAATGATTTGCGTTGGAAAAAACAAGTTTATTAAAACAAAAGGAACGGTAGAAACCATACTTAATCCCACAATTTTCCAAACAGTTGGTAATACTTCATTTTTTCTATCCGAGCCTATTAGATTACTTGTAATTGTATTGGCAGAAGTACTCAATCCAAACATTGGAATCATCATTACCATATAAATACTCCTTATGATATGTGAAATCGCCAATTCTTTTTCGCCCATACTTTCTATCAAAGAAAAAAAAGCATACCAAGAACCTAACGTAATAAAACTCTGAATCATAATAGGAGCTGATAAATAAAATGTTTTTTTGAGAATTTCTATGTTGGGTTTTTTAAATTTAAATAGTTGATACTTTTCTTTGTCTATAGTTTTGAAAGTTATAGAAATTAAAAATATACAAGCTACAAACTCTGAAATTACCGAAGCTAATGCCGCTCCTTTTATACCCATTTCTGGAAATCCCCAATTCCCAAATATCAATACATAATCAAAAAACACATTAGTGAGTGACATTAAGATAGTGGTATAAATCAAGATCCTTGTTTTGGTAATTCCTACATAAAAAGCATTGAGGGCATAAATAATAAATGCGAAAACAATTCCGAATGAACGATATTGCATAAAATCTACCGAAGCATTATAAATATTTTCGGAGTTGATTATGCTTTTTAATATTATTGGCATAAAATACGATAGTCCAATAATCATTAATATTCCAAAGGGAATCATAAAATAAAAGGATTGATCAACAATTCCTCCAATTTTGGAGTATTGTTTTTCTCCATTTCTTCTGCCAATTATTATTTGAGAACCTGTAGTGAATCCCATTCCTGTAATCACAAAAATAAAGTAGAGTATCCCTGCACTTCCTGCAGCACCAAGTTCTACTTCGCCAATCTGACCCAAAAAAGCAGTGTCAGTTACGTTTACTAGATTTTGCGCTACACCACCAATCATTATCGGAAGTGCTATCTTCCAAATTTCACTATATTTAAATGATGTAGCTTTCATGTCGCAAATGTATTCTTTTTTTAGGATTATCTGAATACATTACTCTTGTTGCTTCTCTTACTTAGCTTTCTTATAAATTGTTAATAAAAAAATAACAACCATTTATTATATTATAATTATTAATTAAGTTTAAATTTCATACTTTTGTTATACTTTAGACTAATTGAATGAAGATATTTTATATTTTTTTACTGCTCATACCTTTGACATTTATTAATGCTCAAAATGTAAATTACCAAATTGTTCTTTCTGAATTGTATGCAGATGCAGATGCAAACGATGGAGGTTTGGGTATCAATGACCAAGATCCTGTTTGGTGGATATGGCTAATGGATAATGGAACAACAGGAACTTCATTAACTACATTTCAACCTACCAATTGTATCGCTACCACTAATGGTTATGGAGTTTGGTGGGCAGGTAATCCTACATCTTCAGGTCCAGTTATTCCTTTTAATTGGCTCACAGTAAACAATACTGATGCCACTCAATTGATTACCGAAATGGAAGCTTGGGAAGACGATTGTAATCCTGTATGTAATTATAATCCAAGTCCAAGTCTTTTTTCAATATGTGTGGGAAATGGAGATGATAATTTTTACGCTAGAGGAAATTCAGGTAACTTTAATTTTAGAAATGACCCTCCTTGTACCTGGAATCAGTACGAATTGATACGAGGAGATTATAGAGCAAGAATTTTAGTGAATTGGGAATATGTTGCAGTAGATGCAGGAACTATAGATGGTGATCAGGTTTTGTGTACTGGTGGAGCACCAACCCTATTAGGTAATGTAAATTTAGGAACCGCAGCAACGTCAACTTGGTTTACTTATCAATGGCAACAAGATGTAGGGTGTACTGGAGCTTTTGTTGATATTCTAGGTGCGACTAATCCAACTTATACACCTCCAATGGGAATTTTACAAAATACTTGTTTTAGAAGGAATCTTGTGAATGCTTGTGGAACTTTCCCCTCTAATGAGGTTCAAATATTAATCGAAACAGCTTCTACTGCTCCTAATTCAGTAACTGCCAATCCAACTGCACTTTGTGGTGCTGGGCCTGTTACATTAACCGTTAATGGAGGAACTCTGGGAACCAATGCAGATTGGGTTTGGTATAATGGAGATCCTAATGCAACTGGAGTTCAAATTGGAACTGGCTCTCCTTTAATTGTGAATTTGACAAACACTTCCAATATTTTTGTAAGAGCAGAAGGAAATTGCTCAAGCACCAACACAGCAAATTCAGTGATTGTCGTAGAAACACCATCTTCAGCACCTACTGCTATAACCCCAAGTTTGAATACAATTTGTCTTGGTGGAACTGTTAATTTGACTGCTACAGGAGGGGTAATGGGAACAGGTGCACTTTATACTTGGTATGATGCTGATCCAACTATTGGAAATCCTTTTCCTTTATTTTCAAGTACAAGTGTGAATTACACTGGAGTTTCACCTTTGGTAACTACAACTTATTATGTAAGATTAGAAGGTTGTGATACTACAGCGGCAGCTTCAACAACAATAACTGTAAATACACTTTCTAGCGACCCATCTGGAGTCAATAGTTCGAATGCTCAAGTTTGTGCAGGTACTAATGTTGCATTATCAGTAACAGGAGGGAACTTAGGAACAGGTGCAGATTGGTATTGGTATCAAGGTGGATGTGGAGCAGGTGCACCAATTGGAAATGGTTTGACTATTAATGTTACTCCAAATACAACAACAACATATTTTGTAAGAGCAGAAGGTACTTGTAATAATTCTGCTTGTTCTAGTGTTACGATAATTGTTGACCAACCTTCCCAAGATCCAGTTTCTGTGATTGTTTCCGACCCAAGCGTATGCCCTGGTGATGTTGCTGTGTTATCAGTTATTGGAGGAAATCTTGGAGCAGGAGCTACTTGGCAATGGTACAACGGTTCTTGTGGTGGACTGAATATTGGAAACGGTACTTCAATAGCCATAAATCCAACAGCTTCGGCTACGTACTTTGTTCGTGCTGAAGGAACTTGTAATAATACACTTTGTGCTTCTGCGACAGTAAATGTAGAAACGCTATCTGTTGCTCCAACGGGTGCTTTGGCTTCTGCTAATAATATTTGTCCCGGAAGTGCTGTGACACTTAACGCTCAAGGAGGAACTCTTGGTGATGGTGCCAACTGGCAATGGTATCAAGGTTCTTGTGGAGGAATTTATATTGGAAGTGGAAATGGTTTGGTTGTCAATCCAAATTCAACAACTACCTATTTTGTTAGGGCAGAAGGAAACTGTAATACCACTGCATGTCAGAGTGTAACAGTATTTGTAAATGAACTTTCTACAACGCCAAGTGCTGTTACTGCTTCCACATTGAGTGTTTGCCCTGGTGATAACACAACATTAACTGTAAACGGAGGAAATCTTGTAGCTGGTGATGTTTGGACATGGTATGAGGATGGTTGTGGAGCTGGAACATCTATTGGAACAGGTAACACAATTACAGTTTCGCCAACTGTTGCTACAAATTATTACGTAAGAGCAGAAGGAACATGTGGGAATTCTGCATGTGCTAACGTAAATATTACCATGAAAACAGTAAGTACAGCACCAAATAGTATTACGGCATCTAGTACCGCTATTTGTGTAGGTCAATCGGTAATTTTGAATATCTCAGGAGGAATATTAGGTACAGGAGCCAATTGGCAATGGTATAGCGGTTCGTGTGGTGGGGGACCAGTAGGAACAGGAAATTCTATTAGTGTTTCACCTACGGCAACAACTACTTACTTTGTTAGAGGAGAGGGAGATTGTGGAAATTCTGCTTGTGAATCCGTTACAATTAATGTAGGTGCAGGAATTGCAGATCCAACAGCTGCCATTGCCAACAACAATAATATTTGCCCTGGAACAGATGTAGAATTGACAGTGGTTGGTGCAGCGTTGCCAGCAGGATATTCTTATGTTTGGTACACTGGAGCTTGTGGAGCAGTTCCCATTGGAGTAGGAACTTCTATTACTGTTACTCCAAATGCAACTGAAATCTATTATGTAAGAGCTATGGGAACTTGTGGTGCTACCGCTTGTGCTGAGGTTACTGTAACTGTTCTTAATGGAAGTATTGCGCCAGATGCTATTATCTCTTCAAATAATAATTTCTGTGTAGGAGAATCTGCAAATTTAGTTGTGGACGGAGGGTTTTTGGAAGCAGGGTCTCAATGGGTTTGGTATGAAAACAGTTGCGGTGGAACTTCAATTGGAACAGGAACAAGTATCACAGTGTCTCCTTCTAATGCTTCTACTTACTATGTTAGAGCAGAAGGTGGTTCGTGTGGCAATACAGCATGTGCTTCTGTCTTTTTGAGTGTTATTGAAACTATTGTACACACCAATCCTTATGATACAGTTTGTGGTTTTGGTCCTGAAATTTATTTAAATGGAGGTGAACCAAGCGGAGGAGTTTACAGTGGCGTTGGTGTTTCCAATGGATATTTCTTCCCAATTGAAGCAGGTGCTGGAATTCATGAAATAACTTATACTTATACCTCACCAAGCAATTGCTCAGCTTCTGTGGCTACCAATATTGTGGTAAAACCAACAGATTTAACAGCAGAAATTGTAATGGACTTTTTGTCTTGTAGTCAAGGAGGAACGACACTTTCTGTAAATACCAAAGGTGGAAATGGTTTTGTGGATTATAGTTGGTCAAACGGTGCTTTAGAGCCTACCATTCCATTCGCTCAAGAAGGAGAATATTTTGTTTGGGTAAGAGATGCTGAAGATTGTATTGCTCAATCTAATGTAGTAACAGTTACTGAAGAAATGGAATGTATCAGTATTCCAAATACTTTTACTCCAAATGATGATGGTTTTAACGATACTTGGAATTTAGATTTCACGGCTTACAGCGATGTAAAACTTTTGGTGATTTCAAAATGGGGTAGAGAAGTATTCGAAACATCAGAAAAGCAAGTAAGTTGGGATGGTGTTTCCAAAACTGGACAGAATTTACCGAATGGAGTTTATTACTATGTTTTGGAATTGAATGGCGGAGAAATTAAACAAACTGGATTTATAACACTATTAAGATAATGCAAAAGATCATCTTCATATCATTCGTAAGCCTTATTTTATCTGTATTTAACAATACTAAGGCACAGCAATTTATCATGAACAGTCAGTATATGATAAACGCTTTTGCAATCAATCCCGCTGCTGCTGGAACCAAAACTTATGCGCCATTAGTTTTGGACGTTAGAAGACAATGGACAGGAATAAGAGAAGCACCCGTTGGGCAGCATTTGTCATATCATACTTCCCTTACTGAACAAATTGGCGTGGGTGGATATTTATATAATGATGTTGCAGGTCCAAGTAGAAGAACAGGTTTGATGTTGGCTTTTAGTTCTCAAATTAAATTGAGTACAGGTCAATACCTTTCACTTGGATTGGGAGGTTCTATGACACAATATGTTTTTGATAGAGATAAATTGGTGACAGAAGAAGCTTATGATCCAACAGTTGCTAATTACGCAACTAATTTGCTTGTTCCAGATTTGAATGCTGGATTAAAACTATATGGCGAAAATTACCATTTAGGTTGGTCTATGTTTAATTTAATTCAGTCGCGTTCAGATTTATTTGACATCATGACACCAGTTACCAATAACCTTCAAAGAACCATGTATTTTACAGGAAGTTATATTGTGCCACTTACAAGTAATGATATGTTTTTCCTTGAACCATCTGCTGTCATAAGAATGATGTTCAATGCTCCTATGACATTTGATTTAAACCTAAGGTTATTACACGAAAGCGGATTTTGGTTTGGTGCATCCTACAGATATAGAGACGCCATAGCCTTGATGGTTGGATTTAGTACAAACAAACTTGGTATCAGTTACTCATACGACATCAATACATCTGCTTTGAGAAGTTATAACTCAGGCTCACACGAAGTAACTTTAACATACAAAGCCAAGAACAGAAAAGGAAACAAGTCCTTCAATGGTGGGAAATATAAGGTGATAAATTGTCCTTCATTTTAGTTTTTTTTCTAGACTTTTATTTTTTGTACAATGTATAATGTCCAAACCTCCGCTGTCACTTTACTATTTTTAGTTCTATTCAATCTTCAAAAATACAATTTTTTTTTTAATCATTCTGCTAAGTTCGAAATACCACGAGAAAGGATTGATTTCACCGAATGTTATTTCTCGCGGCAGCGAACTTCTTATTTTAATTTTCTTCGTGCGGGAGCGGAGGAGCGAACTTTAGCCAGTAGGTTTATTGATTTCCTTTGAAAGAAAACAACTAAAAAATAATCCTACTGGGTTTGGCGATTTTCTTTGCTGACGACTGATTGAGGAATACCATATTTCCTGTTCACACTCTCTTTTCCTACTCCCATTATTTTAAAGAACTCATTTACTTTTTACCTTCTTGTTTTGTTCCGCAGCATTACAAATCCAGCGGAGCGGGGTTTCCTTTTAAAACTTGTGACCGAAACTACTAATTCTAAAAGTTCCTTTATCATGAAATTCAATAATTCCGACAAAACCATAAGGATTTGGATTTAAAGAATCATTAATAAAAATAAAATGTCCGTAATCATAGTCTATGTTTGTAGCTTTATGTAAATCTTCTTTTATTGAAGTCAATTCCGATGGACTATTTATATAATATGAAAATTCCTTTTTCTGAATAAACATATATTCCATATACGTCTTTTATGAGATTAATTCTATTCATTGATAAAGCCACTAAAAATTTAATTGAATTGTCATTTTCACTTAAAACATTTAAATCTTTTGCTAAAACTGAAAAATATTCTGAATTAAGGACATTAATTAAACTATCGTATTTATTTTCACTTTCTTCAATTGAGATTTTAGGCTCATAATTTCCCTTTCAGTATTTCTTGAATTATCATTCAGGCATGAGGATAATGAAATAACTAATATAATTAATATGCTATAATTTTCATTTTATTTAGGCTCTATTTGGGTAATTTTCAATCTAATCATTAGGTATTTTAATGTTAATTAGTTTTGTGCAGCAATTATTATGAAAATACCAATTTCAATTATTCTGTAACTACTTCCCCCCTCCGTGGACACACGAAACAAAGTTCGACAAAGTCAACTTTACTATTTTTAGTTCTATTCAATCTTCAAAAATACAATTTTTTTTAATCATCCTGCTAAGTTTAAAAAACCACTCGAAATTCCGAAGTTGTCGGAAGAGCGGCAGCGAACTTCTTATTTTAATTTTCTTCGTGCGGCAGCAGGGGGCATTGCTGTTGCTAAAGTAAGTTTTTTTTGACTATAAACAATTTAAATTAAGATTTATTTGAACCCAAATTGTTGATTTTTGAGATTTTTTTTATAATTTCCCAAAAAATACTACTACATGTCTTTCAATAAACTAGATGAATCTGCAATGGGTAAAATTCGCCCAAGATTCAAATTACAAACTCCCGAAAAAAAAGAGGATGTAATGACTCTTATCAAATCTTTTGAAACTAAAGATGAAACTGTTATTGGCAATCATTACGACCGTTCTATAAGGTTAAGCATTCCCAAAAAAGAACAACATTATTGGTCGCCAGTATTGAATTTAACTTTCGAACAAGAAAAAGATCATTGCCTTATCAGGTGTCAGATTGGACCTAAAGAAACTGTTTGGCAAATGATTATGATGTTGTATATTGGCTTTTCGATTCTAAGTTTTTTTGGGGCAATGTTTGCTTTGGTGAAGTGGCAACTGAATGGCACAACTCATTTTCTTTTTATCATTCCTGTTGCATTGCTCATTCTCGGAAGTATATTTTTGATTAGCAATGCAGGTAAAGCAAAAGGACATTCACAAATGATACATTTGCTTAGGTTTTTAAGAAATGCTGTGGATAAAATTCATTGTGAAAGGGTAGAATAGTTAAATTTCAAAATCAATATTCAATATCTAATCCCAATTTTTCTCTTAGATTATTTAAAACAGGATTTTTCTCTGCCATTTGCAAAAATTTATCTTTGTTGGTTAAGTGTTTAGTCTCTTTAATATTGACATTGATGCTGGTTTTCAAGTCTATTTGGTAATTGTTGAGTTCTTTTCGAAGAAAGTTTAGCAGATTTACTTTTGCAGTACTTAATTCCAACTCTTGAATTTCGTTGTCTAGAATCAATTCCAATAGGAAGTTTTCTTTAATCACAACGGGATGTTTGGTTAAAGTAGCATACAATCCCCCTTTTCCTTCTTTTTGAATTAAATAACAATAGGATTTCCATTTGGCATTCAACTGGGCTTCAGTAAAAGGTGTTTTGGGTTTCTTGCTTAAATCTTCTGCCTGTTCTTCTTGGTCATTTATATCTTCTGCTTTCTTTGAAAATGATAGGTCGGATTTCAACTTAAATTTTCCAAAAGAAGCAACTTTTAATGGTTTGGTGGTCGTAGTTGTTTGAGTTGGTGGCTCTGCAACTAATTTATTTTCACTGGCAGATGTCTCAGAAACGGGTGTTTCATCGATTTTTGTTTTGGAAGGTTCTGTAGGAGCGACTTTCTTTATTTCCTGACCATTAGGTGGTGCTGGAATATGATTGTCAAAAATATTGGGAGCAATAATTTTAAAGTCTAGTGACCTAGTTTTTTTTTTCGCCCTCTAACGCTGTTAGAGAACTCATTTTCATTATTGCTAATTCTACTAAGAGCCGTTGATTTTTGGATGTTTTGTAATTGACATCACATTCACCAACAATCGTGAGCGCATCAATCAGGAATTTAGCATTTGATTTTTGAGATTGCTCATTGTATTTAACTTTGATATTGTCTCCAACTTCAAGTAGTTTAAGTGTTATTGGATCTTTGCAAACCAAAAGATTTCTGTAATGACCACCTAAACCAACGATGAAATTATGTCCGTCAAAACCATTTTCTAAGATTTCGTCAAAAACTAATAATGCTTCGTGAATATTGTTTGCAAGAATATGTTCCGTGATTTTGAAGTAAAAATCATAATCCAGAATATTCAAATTCTTCAGAACTGCATCATAAGTGATATTTCCGTCTGTAAAATTGACAATTTGGTCAAAGATTGAAAGTGCATCTCTCAAAGCTCCGTCTGCTTTTTCAGCAATTACGTGTAGCGCATCTGATTCTGCTTTTATGCCTTCTTTTTCTGAAATCCAAGCCAAATGCTTTGCGATATCTGCAATCGTAATTCTATTGAAATCATATATCTGACATCTTGAAAGAATCGTAGGAAGTAGTTTGTGTTTTTCTGTGGTTGCAAGTACAAAAATGGCATAAGAAGGTGGCTCTTCTAATGTTTTTAAGAAAGCATTGAAGGCATTCGAACTCAACATGTGCACCTCGTCAATGATATAGACTTTGTATTTCCCAGTTTGAGGGGGGATTCTCACTTGGTCAATTAAAGATCTTATATCTTCAACAGAATTATTGGATGCGGCATCTAACTCAAAAATATTAAACGAAAAATCTTCATCTGCATTTCCTCCTTCTGATTGGTTAATTGCTTTGGCAAAAATTCTAGCACAAGTAGTTTTTCCAACACCTCGAGGTCCACAAAAAAGATAAGCAGGCGCCAAATGTCCAGTTTCAATAGCGTGTTGCATGGTCGTTGTGATGTTGGATTGACCTACCACACTTTCCCATTGACTGGGTCTATACTTCCTTGCGGATACTATGAATTGTTCTTCTGCCATTTATTTATAGAGTCACAAAGATAGGTTTTCGTTTGCGTTTTCAAAAGGATATTTGCCCATATTTTATCAACAAATATTCTTTTTAGCACTAAATTAATCTACTTTTTCTTGCCAAATAGTTATCTTTTGTATTTAAAGCATACAATTTAAATGAAATATCCCTATTTTAGCAAACTTAAACTAAAAAGCACTTATGAAACAATTTTTCATCATTGGATTTTTATCTCTTTTTTTTATTTCTTGTAATTCTTCAGAAGTTACTAATTCTAATATTGAAAAAAACGAAAGCGTAAATATTCAACAAGATTTGCAAACTTACAACATTGGATTTTATAACGTAGAAAACCTTTTTGATACCATTGATGATCCTAAAACAGAAGACGAGTGGTTTTTGCCTACTTCTGAAACAGAGTGGAATTCTGAAAAATACATAAAAAAATTAGCAGATTTATCCAAAGTGATAGATGCAATGAATTCAGAAACTGGAGGGCCAGACATTATTGGACTTTGTGAAGTTGAAAACTATCAAGTGGTTAAGGATTTGGCATCCAAGCCAGTTTTAAAAGACAATCATTACAAAGTGATTCATTTTGATAGCCCTGATGCTAGAGGCATTGATGTGGCTGCTCTTATAATACTACTAAATTTAAATTATTGGAAAGCCAACCCATATTATTGTCTATTACCGATGATGAAAGTTACAGAACGAGAGATATTTTATACTGTAAATTTGAAGTTATTAATTCCAAAAATATTCTACACGTATATGTAAATCATTGGTCATCAAGAAGGGGAGGGGCAGAAGCGTCTTCTTATAAAAGAGAAAATGCTGCCAAAACACTAAAAAATCATATCTCAGAAAACATTCCTCAGTGGGAAACACAAAACATTATCATTGTAGGAGATATGAATGATTACCCAACTGACAATAGCATTTATGCAGTTTTGGGGGCGCAAGAATTAGATTCTGAATCGCATTTGGTAAATCTTCAATTAGATAATCATATTAAAGGCTTGGGGACCTACAACTATAAAGGAGAATGGGGATGCTTAGACAATGTGATTGTAACAAGTGTTTTGCTGGACAACCTTCAAACTCCTGAAGCTGTCATTCTCAAAGAAGATTGGATGATGTATATTGATAAAAATGGAAATGCAACGCCTAATCGAACTTACGGAGGTCCAAATTATTACGGGGGTATTTCAGATCATCTTCCTGTTTATTTTGAGGTTGTTTTGTAGATTCTCAATTTTTAATCTATCATTCAAGATTTAAATTTTTGTTCATCACTTCTTCCATCTCAAGTATTTAGTATATTTTTGCCTATATGAGTGATTGTAGCATTTTGAAGGTAAAACAAACTGGGTTTTCAAAAATCATTAGTGATTATGTGAACAACGATAGTCGTTTATCTCAATTTGTGATTGACTTTCCAAGTATAGAATCTTTTGGCAAACAGTTTTCTAAAGTTCAGTTTGATGCTTCCAAAAGAACTGTTTTACACGAAGCATTGGTTAATCAATATGCAAAAAGCAATATTGCGCCTCCAGAAATGTTGGACGATCTTATCAATAGCAATACTTTTACGGTTACTACAGGACACCAACTTTCGCTGTATGGTGGAGCAAAATATTTTATACATAAAATTGTTTCTATCATAAAGTTGGCTGAAACACTCAATAAATCTTACCCAAACTATAAAGTTTTACCCATTTTTTGGTTGGCAAGCGAAGATCATGATTTTGATGAAGTCAATAATTTTAAAACTCAAAATGTAAAAATTGCTTCAAAAAACTCCGCAGAAGGACCATTGGGACGTCTTCATCCAAAAGTTTTTGTGGATACTTTTGAGCAATTCAAATCTGCTGTAGGAACTTCTTTGAGCGCCAAATATCTCAAAGAAATTTTTGAAAAATCTTTCGAGATGACCAATTGGTCTGATGCAACAAGATATTGGGTTCAAAGTTTTTTCGGTAAACAAATCATCATCATCGATGGTGATGATGATTCTTTAAAAAAAATGAGTTTACCGCTTTTTGAAAGAGAACTTTTTGAACAAAATACGCATCAAAATATTGAAAATACCAATCAAGAACTCAGTAAATTAGGTTATCATATTCAAGTACATTCTCGAAATATCAACTTATTCTATATAGAAGATGGATTGAGAGAAAGAATTGTAAGAACCCCACGAGGATATTCTATCCTTAATACAAATATGGAGTTTACAGAAGATGAAATGCGAAATATTTTGAAAACAAATATTGAAAGTATTAGTCCCAATGCAGTTTTTAGACCACTTTACGAAGAGTTTGTTCTTCCTAATCTAGCTTATATAGGTGGGCCGGGAGAGTTGGCATATTGGCTTCAATTAAAATCAAATTTTGAGGATTATAAAGTCACTTTTCCGCTTTTGGTTTTGAGAGATAGTTTTGTTTTCGTTTCGTCCCAACATTTGGAAACTTTAGAGAAATATCAATTGTCATTCAGCGACTTGGGCTTAAATGAAGATGAATTAATTCAACTATTTTTAGATAAAAATGCCAATCCAGAAGTTGATTTTAAGGAAGACAAGGAAAAACTAAACCAATATTTTAAAGGATTGGAACAAAAAACCAATCAATTGCTCAAAAACCATCAAAAGATGATGTCTGCTGAGTTGAAAAGAATGGAAAAATTCATAAAGAAACTCGACAAAAAAGTTTTTCAAGATCTCAAATTAAGAGAAGAAGCAGGCATTCAAAAAATTGTGGCTTTACAAAAAACGTATTTCCCTAATGGCAAACTGAATGAGCGTTCACAAGGTTTTATTGATGACTTTATAAGCGTTGGAAAAGAAGAATATTTAGAGACACTTCTTCAAGCATCAGATTGCTTTTCGAGCGACTTGAAAGTGATTGTCCCCACCTTATCCAAGTAATCTTGTTAGTAATTCTTAGTTTTTGGATGCATTGGTGTGATGTGTTTTCGTAATATTACAAGATAATATCACAATTTATGTCACTACAAAAATCAATTACTCTATTGTTGTTTGCTATTATCTTAATAGGTTGTAGCAACAAAGATTCAGATCACTCGAATGACGGGAAAACTGTTTTTAGGTACAACGAATCTGCTGGAATCAACACTTTAGACCCTGCTTTGGTGAGGAGATTTGAGGATTTTTTGGCGGTAAACCAAATATTTAATGGTTTGGTGACGTTGGATGAAAACATGAATATTGTACCTGCAATAGCTTCTTCGTGGGACATTTCGAATGATGGAAAAGTCTATACCTTCTATTTGAGAGAAGATGTGAAATTTCACAATCACGCCATTTTCAGAGATGAAAACGAGAGAAAAGTGACCTCCAAAGATGTGGTTTATTCTTTGTTGAGAATCATCGACCCCACCACTGCATCACCAGGGCAATACATCTTCAAAAACATAGACAGAGGTGTCAATTCAGAATTTAAGGGAATTCTAACGGAAGGCGATTATATTGTGAAAATTTACTTAGAAAAACCACAACCTTCATTTTTATATCAACTTTCTCTTCCTTATTGTAGTGTTGTTCCAAGTAGTGCAATTTCCTTTTTTGGAAACGATTTTGGAGAAAATCCGATAGGAACAGGACCATTCGAATTTAAGAAATGGAAACGAAATGTAAAATTGGTTTTGGGTAAAAATGCCGATTATTTCGAAAAAGATAAAGAAGGGAATTCATTGCCTTATTTAGATGCTGTAGCCATTACTTTTATCAAAGACAGACATGTCGAATTTGTGGAGTTTACCAACGGAAAACTTGAAATGATTTCGGGATTGAATGAAGATGAAAAAGACGAATTGATACAAGCAGACGGAACTTTAAATCCAAAATTAGAAAATGATTTTTACCTTCAAAAAACACCCTGGTTGAATACCGATTACTTAGGAATTTTGGTGGATGATAGAATTCCTAATGTCAAAAATAGTCCTTTGAGTCAACAAAAAGTAAGACAAGCTATTGGATATGCCATAGATATGGAAGCCATGGTAAAACATCTTAGAAACAACATCGGAACACCTGCCACAACTGGATTTATTCCCAAAGGAATGCCTGGATATGAAAAATATGCCATAGAAGGATTTAAATACGATTTGGACAAAGCCAAAAAATTGCTTTCGGAGGCAGGTTATGCTTCCAATAAAGATATTCCAAAAATCACATTGGTGGCAACTGCAGAATACACCGCAATGTGTACCTACATTCAAAAATCTTTGGAAGATTTAGGACTAAATGTCAACATCGATATTTTATCTCCAAGTTATATGGGGCAATCTATTGCGCAGTTTGAAGCCACTTTTTACCGCAAAAGTTGGATAGCAGATTATCCTGATGCGATTAATTATTTTCAATTGTTTTACAGTAAGAATTTCTATCCAGAAAATGGTTTGAATTATACCCATTTTAAAAACAATACATTTGACGAATTGTATGAATTGGCATTGATTGAAGACAGTACAGCACTTCGCTATGAATACTACAAAGACATGCAACAAATCATTCACGATGAAGCGCCAGTGATACCATTATTTTATGCTGAAACACTTCGTTTTTTGAGTAAAAAAGTTTCAGGATTGAAAGGAAACTCTCTGAATATGCTTAACTTAAAAGAAACGAAGATTGAAAATTAGATGAAATTTTTCCCAAAAAATAAAAAACTCAAACGAGTTGTTCAAATTGCAATTGGGCTTTTAGGGCTGGTAATTATTTTCGCAATTACAGCAAATTTGATGGTGAGCAATCGTAGTCAATACACTTATAATTCTGTGGATGAAATTCCTCACAATAGCGTTGGGTTGGTTTTGGGAACATCTAAGTTTTTGACAAATGGTAGTAAGAATTATTATTTTAAATACAGAATTGATGCCGCTTTCGAACTTTACAAAGCAGGTAAAATTGATTTTATTTTGGTAAGTGGCGACAATAGCACCGAAGATTATGACGAACCCACGATGATGAAAGAAGATTTAATAGCCCTTGGAATTCCTGCCGACAAAATATTTTTGGATTATGCTGGTTTTAGAACTTGGGATTCGGTGGTGCGATGCAAACTTATTTTTGGTAAAACAAAAATCACCATTATTTCACAACAGTTTCACAATGAAAGAGCCATTTTTATTGCCCATTGTAATGATATGGAGGCAGTAGGGTATAATGCAAAAGATGTCAATGCTTATTATGGATTTAAAACCAAAACACGAGAAAAATTGGCTCGAGTAAAAGTAGTCATCGATTATATATTTGGATACGAACCCAAATTTAAAGGAGAAAGTATAAGGATTGAATAACTTTGAGGGGTCATTTAATTAGGTCTTGTAAAATTACGATATTGCTCAGTTTAATTTGGCATTGACCTATATCAAAAACGAAAAAATTGATTTAGCAATAAAAACTTTGCATTCCATTATAGCAAATAAAAGTCCATTTGAACCTCAAGCAAAGTCGATTTTGAACCAGTTAATGTGAGTTGATTTTCTATTTATTCGTCTTTAATTTATTAACCCGAATTATTCATATCATTAACAGTAGATAAATAAACGCTTCCTTGACCTCTATAAAATCCATATCTTTCCATAATAGATGCTATTTCGAAATACGCATTATGATATGGGTCACGATAGTTTTCCTTAAGATCAGAAATAAGCATATCAAAACTAATTGCAAACATAATTATCCCTTCTTGAAGTATTTTTTTCTCCAAAGAAAATTCTTCCTTGAGCATCTTTTATAGCAATTTCTTCACCTAGAAAAGGGTTTTTAAAAATTTTAATGATTACACCTTCTATCCAATCTTCAAGGTCACTTAAAAGAGGGCTTATTTTTGCTTTTTCTTTTAAATTAAAAACTTCTTGTTTCATCTGAATAGAATTATACTGAATTGCAAATTCACAAAAAATACTTCTTTTTCAAAATACAATTGAATTAAAAATTATCAATACAAAAATATTACAAACGATTATTCCTCTTAAACACGAATGCACCAATGAAAATCGTTTATTTATGTGTATGTGACAATATACCAAACATCAATTTTTTAATTTTTTGATGTTTACTCGGATTTTGGCATTAATATATCTGAAAACAAAACATTATCCAAATAAAAAATAGTTATCATCAGCCAAATCTCAACTATTTTAATTACTTTTGGCTGGTAATAGAATTTTTATGAGTAAAGTAATAGGTCGTGAAAAACAAGTAGAACAATTAGAAAAACTATTGATTTCAGATAAGTCAGAGCTTGTTGCCATTTATGGTCGAAGAAGAATTGGAAAGACATTTCTTATAAGAGAAACCTTTAAGAAACAGACTGTTTTTGAAGTTTCAGGTATTCCAGATGGAAGTTATAGCGAACAATTGATTAATTTTTATAATGAAATAGGAAATCGAAAAGCTTCATTCAAAAAACAAAGCCCACCAAAAAACTGGCTTGAAGCCTTTAATTTATTAGCAAAATTTATCGACAGTAAATCAGATAAAAATAAAAAAGTGCTGTTTATTGATGAGTTTCCTTGGATGCATACACACAAATCGAAGTTCACGCAACATTTTGCTCATTTTTGGAATAGCTACTGTTCCAAGCGATCCGACTTAATTGTTGTTGTATGCGGATCAGCAGCATCTTTTATGATTAATAAAGTTATCAATGATAAAAAAGGATTGCATCACCGAATTACTTTACCTATACGATTAGAACCTTTCAATTTGTACGAAACAGAATTATTTTTGAAATCTAAAAAAGTGCATCTTGATAGATACGCATATCTTCAACTGTATATGGCTATTGGTGGAATCCCACATTATCTAGAAAAAATTAGTTCTGGAGATAGTGTTGCTACAGCGATAGATAAATTATGTTTTGAAAAAGGAGGATTGCTCTCTAACGAATTTAACCAAATATTTGCCTCATTATTTGAAAACTCAGATTACCACATAAAAATTGTAGAAGCACTTTCTGGATTGCAAAAAGGCATTACTCGTGAAGAATTGATTAAAAAAAGTGGTATAAGTTCTGGCGGGACTCTAACGAAAACCATTGCAGAATTAATCGAATCAGGTTTTATATCAGAATACCGCCCTTATAGTAAGGTTATAAAAGAAACGCTATACCGACTCACAGACGAATATTCTATATTCTTTCTAAAATTCATCAAACACAATAAAGGAAGCAGTTGGAAAACACTCTACACATCCAGCAGTTATGTATCTTGGAGTGGCTTTACATTTGAAAATACGTGTTTGAAACACCAAACACAATTGCTAACAGGATTGGGAATTAATGGCATACATTCCATTTGCTCAAGTTGGAGAAATGATAATGCTCAAATAGATTTACTGATAGATAGAAGCGATAGAACTATTAATATTTGCGAACTGAAATTTAGTGAGAAAGAATTTGTAATAGGAAAATCGTATGCCGCAACTATCCTAAAGAAAAAGAAAGAATTTTCACAACAATTGACTGACCGAAAAAATATATTCATCACATTTGTCACCACTTTTGGTGTTAAAAACAACCCACACAGTAGTGCAATAATGGACAACCAAATAACAATGGATTGTTTGTTTGAAAAAGTACTATAAAATTTTATCCTTAGCCAAATGTCATTCTTTTTACCTACATTTGGCTAGCAATAGAAAAAAATAACAAACACAATTGATAGAGAAAACCAAGTTTATTAATAGTTAATTTCAAAAAACAGTACATTTTCGATTTATACATAAATTTAAAATTTTACATTCACATCGTGAAAGATTTGCAACCAAATATTATCTTGGAAAAACTCCGAAAGGGAGATGAATCGACAATTTATAATTTGTATCAAGTTTATAGAGATGAGTTTATATCATAGTCAAAAACAAACTTTAAAGAGGGCTTACTTTTGCTTTTTCTTTTATTTTAAAATTCTCTTTTTTCTAAATCAAGTTTCTTATCAAAATAAAGTGAATTATACAGATAAAGGAGATTTTTTAATCAATAATAAATTTACTTTTGAGATAGGAGGAAAAAACAAAGAAAACAAACAAATTAATGGTGTTTCAGATGCCTATTTGGTTAAAGATAATATCGAATATTCACATCAAAACACCCTTCCATTATGGATGTTTGGTTTTTTGTATTGAGAAATTGTAAGGATTGAATAACTTTGAGGGGTCAATTAGTTAGATCTTGTAAAATGAAATTTATGAATAGAATGTTTTGAAAATTGATAAGACTTCCGAAATTTCTGTATGACCTTCACAATCCACAATTTCTTTTGCAATCGTTTTTGCTTCCCATTTAACTTTTCCTCCGTTCATACCCGACCAATAAGCAGCACTTACTAAGGCTATCCATGCCGATTCAGTTTCTTTATTTTCAATAAGTTGCTTTGCCAAATAAAGATGTTCTTCGCCTCTGTATGTTTTGTTACCTAATCTACTTTATGGCTTGAAACTTTATACCAAGGGCTTTCGACATATTGAGTCATCTCTTCCTCAGTCATCGCTGTGACAAATAAATTAGCCAGTTCAAAATCTTGAATGTCACTATCATAAGCTTCATTTGGGCGATGTCTCATAACGATGTTCTCAGCATTATATCCCGCAGGAGCTGTGAGACTAGACCAAATTAGCGGTAAGGTAGTTTGAGAATCAGACTCGTAGAAAGTACTGTAAGCTCTAGCTCCTTGAAGGTGAGGGTAACGAATTACCACACTAGGATCATTTAGTAAAGCCTGAGTAGGTAGATATTCAGAATCTTTTGTTAGTTTATTGATCTGAGTATGCATTTTTAGTATTTCATCATTTGGATAAACAGATGTCCAAAACATCTGATAATATTCATCATTAGAAATAGGCTCAGCCAATTCATTTAATTCACGCATCGTTATTTGTGTTTTGCTCAATAACTCTGTATTATTCATGAAAGAAGGCAATAACTTGTATGCCTCTTCCAAATTTGGCCATTCTTGTACGATCATTTTCCTAAGTTCAGAATCAAGATAAATGCTTTCAAATACTGAACAAACAGCTGTATAAGAAATGTTAGGAGCAAAATTTACCGCTCTCCGAAAATCGTAGATTTTTACCACTGGCCAAAGTTGCCAATTTTTATTTGGTATCATGTAGAGAGCTAGAACACCATTAGATTGGCTAGCGAAAGGTAAAACGTGCCACCATCCATTTTGAAGCAATTTCCGTAAGGTAGTTTCATTAACCCCAAGAGTGAAGTCTAAATAGTCGTCAACTAACAAATGCCCAATTGGCTTTTCAGTGAGCCATTTCATTATTTCTTTCATCTATCAGTATTAATTAATTCATTAATTACCTTTGTTCTTAAGACCAAGTTCACTTTTGTAATATTTCTTTATCTCTTGAATATCAAGTTCAGCAAGAGAAACAATGGATACATTATATCTCATTTTTAATCAAAAATTTCTTTTTTAGCTTTGTCCCAACTTCTAGTGGTAATCTCTCCGGAATTGACTAAAGAAATTCTTCTTCGTGTTTCTTTGATTTGAGATTGTGGTATAACGACATCTTCATTTTCTTCGATTTTTACAAAATCTAAAGATTTTAAATAATCAAGAAAAGCCTGAGCGTACTTGTTGCTTTCGTCTATATGAATGGTTTTTGTTGTCATATTGTTTGCTAACGTAGTGTTAACTAATAATGTTACTACAAATTTAAATAAAAAAAACTGGATTGTGTTTCACAAAAATTTTTATGTTCGTTTAAATCTTGAATTTTGAAAATTAATTTTGAAACTAAAACCCTAACTCTGCCCCTGATGGTAGTGGATAGCCCGTAAGCTGTGTGTCTCTGAAGATGTGATATAGACAAAGCGACCAATGGAAGCTCTTGGAAATATCTTACATCTACCGACACACAGATGAGGACTAGGAAAGAACAGCAGGAAATGGCAGCCAAAAATAAGAAGACCAACCAACTTTGGGGGTGTTTTGAAAAATTTGACTTACTTTTGCACATTATTAAGCACCAAAAATTGATATAGCATGCAACTGTACAATAAATTAAGTGCTGAAGAAAGAGAAAAATTGATTGATGAGTCTGGCGAAGATCGCTTGACCATTTCTTTCTATCAGTACCATCAAATTAAAAACACCGAGATTTTTAGAAATTATCTATTCATCCATTGGGATGCTCAAGAAGTATTGGGAAGAATATATATTGCGAGTGAGGGAATTAACGCTCAATTGTCTGTGCCTTCTAAAAGATTTTACGAATTCAAAGATTTTTTGGATTCTATTCCGTTTTTGAAAGATATTAGATTGAATATTGCCATCGAACAAGACAACAAATCTTTCTTAAAACTCAAAGTAAAAGTTAGAGATAAAATCGTAGCAGATGGACTCAATGACGATACTTTTGATGTGACCAACAAAGGGATTCATCTCAAAGCCAAAGAATTCAACGAAATTATAAGTCAAGAAAATACCGTTTTGGTGGATATGAGAAATCATTACGAATCAGAAATTGGTCATTTCCAAGGTGCAATTACGCCTGATGTGGACACTTTTAGAGATTCATTACCTATCATTGAAGAGGATTTAAAAGATCACAAAGAAGATAAAAATTTGGTGATGTATTGCACGGGAGGGATAAGATGCGAAAAAGCAAGTGCTTACTACAAACACAAAGGATTTAAAAATGTTTTTCAACTCGAAGGGGGCATCATAGAATATGTGAGACAAGTAAAAGAGGAAGGATTAGAAAATAAATTCTTGGGCAAAAACTTTGTGTTCGATCAGCGAAGAGGGGAGCGTGTTTCTGAAGATGTGATAGCACAATGTCATCAGTGTGGAGCGTCTTGTGACGATCACGTAAACTGCGCCAATGAAGCCTGTCATTTATTGTTTATTCAATGTGAATCTTGCAAGGAAAAAATGAATCATTGTTGTTCGGATGAGTGCAAATCGATATATGAACTTCCTTCAGAAAAAAGAAAAGCATTGAGAAAGGGAAAAGTAGTAAGCAACAAGATTTTCAAAAAAGGAAAATCTCCTGTATTGAAATTTAAAAAGCAAAACACTTAATATTATTTATGCTTCAGCCTTTTAACGATGAATATTTTATGCGACAAGCTTTGAAAGAAGCCCAAAACGCCAAGGACAGAGATGAAGTTCCTGTGGGTGCTGTGATTGTATGCAAAAATCAAATCATTGGAAGAACGCATAATCTCACAGAAGCCCTGACCGACTTTACAGCACATGCCGAGATGCAAGCATTTACAGTGGCTTCGGAATATTTGGGAAACAAATACCTAAACGAATGTACGCTATACGTAACACTCGAACCTTGTGTAATGTGTGCAGGAGGAGCATTTTGGACAAGATTGGGGCGTTTGGTTTATGGCGCAAAAGACGAAAGAAGAGGTTACGGTAGAGTTCAAGAAAAAATATTACATCCTGTAACACAAGTACAAGGGGGAATTTTGGAACAAGAATGTTCTGAAATTATCAAAACCTATTTTCAAAATAAAAGAAATTAGCATTAGCAAAAAAACCAATTCATGGAAACAAAATTAGACACACCAACTGTAGATTTCAGAAAACTAGAAAAATCACTTCGATATCATGTTTGGCAAGCGATGGACGATTTCAAAATGATAGAAAATGGGGACAAAGTAATGGTTTGTCTTTCGGGAGGAAAAGACAGTTATACCATGCTCGAAATCTTGATGCATTACGAAAAATATAGTGATTTGGATTTTGAAATTGTAGCGGTAAACTTGGATCAAAAACAACCTGGATTCCCAGTAGAAGTTTTGCCCAATTACCTTACCGAAAAAGGTGTAAATTTTGAAATTATAGAACGAGATACTTACAGCATTGTAAAAGACAAAACGCCAGAAGGAAAAAGTACTTGTAGCCTTTGTTCAAGATTGAGAAGAGGCACGCTTTACGAAAAAGCAGCTCAATTAGGATGCAATAAAATTGCTTTGGGACATCACAGAGAAGACATTATTGAAACCTTCTTTTTAAATTTGTTTTTTGCAGGAAAAATGGAAGCCATGCCTCCAAAATACATCACGGACGACAGCCAATTTGTGGTAATTAGACCTTTGGCATATTGCAAGGAAGAAGATATTGAAGCGTATTCTAAATTACAAAACCATCCGATTATTCCTTGTAATTTGTGTGGTTCGCAACCTAATTTACAAAGACAAGTCATCAAAGGTTTGCTCAATAATTGGGAAGAAAAATATCCCAATAGAAAATCCATTATTTTCAACGCATTGAAAAATGTTTCCCCAACACATTTGCTTGATCCAAAATTGTATGATTTTGTAAATCTTCAATCACTTATAGAATCAGAAACTCCCGCCAAAGGAGAAGATATTGAGAAGTATTTTTGATTTTTGAAAGGTTAATTTGCTACAAATTTTAAATCTTTTTCCTTTTTCACCCTTTCATACACCAAAAAGGTAAGCAAAAGCATAAAAAGACAATACATTGTGTCTTCGATGGGGATGGTGAGAATTCTGATGTTTAGGATATCGTTAGAATTATACCATACGATTTGATCTTCTATTCCTGTTCCAGTGAGCACTCCATTGACCAACAAAAAGGGAACTAAAGCGATGAGAAAACTCATTACAAAATAGCCTAAAGATTTCCCTCTGTAAATCCAAAGCGCAATAAATATAACAATTGCTGCACCCACAAAATTAACGAATGTGTAAGCTTTATCGTAATTGTAAAGACCTATAATAAGGATGAAAACACCTAATATTAGTAAAAATCCATTACCATTTTTCTTCAAAACATCACTAAAATATGCCTTTACACATTCGTAAATAAAAATACAAGCATAAGGCACAACAATAAAAAACAACCATTCTTCTATCGGCAGATGAAAAATTCTAATACCACATAAATAGGCATCATTGAATGACCAAACTCCTTCAATTGTAAAAAGGATGTCCCAAGGAATAAAAACAGCCATCATAACGATGGTTCCCCAAAAAAGTGGTTTCCAATTTTTGTAAAACGCAACCTTCTTATCGAAACTCAATGCCAAAGGACCAAGCAACGTAAATAAATCTAACCAGAGATATAAGTACTGCATTATTTAGAAGATTTCTTTTGAGACGCTTTCGCAGATAGTGCTTTGAAGGCTTCTTTGTAGTATTTAGGTGGCACTACCAACATTCCAAAGCATTCTCCTTCTTCTTTTCCTAAATGTTTATGATGAATTTTATGAGCTTTTCTTAAAGCCATAAAATAGGTGTTATTGGTATTGCGTAACCACTTGAATCTTTGATGAATAAAAACATCATGTACTAAGAAATAACAAACCCCATAAATCGCAATCCCAATTCCTATAGAAACCGAAATATAATTAGCATTCATCATTCCCAACATAATACAAAGCCAACTTGGAATGGCAAAAATCAAAAAGAAAACATCGTTTTTCTCAAAAAAACCAGGTTCTGCTTGATGGTGATCTTTGTGAAAATACCACATCAATCCGTGCATGATGTATTTGTGGGTAAACCAAGCCATAAACTCCATAAAGAAGAAGGTGGCTATCACTATAAATATGTATATCAAAATGTTCATTGTGCAAAATTAAGAATTCCAAAAAATAAAACTTGTATTAAAAACAAAACTGGAGCAATTTTGTTGGTACTTTCTTTTTGAGTATAAGCAATTCCTAAACTAAAAACCAGAGCAATAAACCACCAAGCAATGAAGTTCTGAATCGGAATAGTTTCACTTTCCCATTCCCAAAAATCATATTGAATAGCTATGGGTTCTATCAAAATATCCAACCCAACAAGTAAAATTGAAGCAAGAAAGGCTTTTAAAAAAACAGATTGAATCTTAAACGAAAGCGTATAAACTGCAAAATAGGTGAGTAAAGCCCAATTTAAACCTATGATTAGCGAAACATCCCATAATTTCCAGCCCAAAGTTTCTTCATAAAAATATGCCCCAAAAACTTTTCCTGTTTGAACACCCAATACTTCGACTAAAAAACCTAGAATTGCCACAGAAATCAAAACCAAAATTTGAGATTTACTCCATTGTGTATGGTTGTAATACAAAATTGCAGCGCTAATCATTAAATTCAAAGGTGTGAGTTCCAAAAACGAAATAGGATCCTCACTTAAAAGTACGCCAAAAATTCCTACTCCATTAAAAATGAGCAGCAACAATACCGAAATATGCCATTGATATGTTTTAATCTTACTCCACATTGACTGCTACAATTTTTGCGCTCAACAAACAAAGAGGAATCCCTCCTCCTGGGTGAGCACTTCCTCCCACAAAATAAAGATTTTTTAATTTTTTACTAAAATTTGGATGTCTTAAAAAAGCAGAAAATTTAGAATTACTACTGGTACCGTATAAAGAACCTTGGTAGGACATTGTTTTACTTTCTATGGTTCTAGGCTCTAACACCGATTCCGATTGTATTAATTTAGAAATATCTTCTTTCAGAATAGCACTAAGTTTTTTAATAATATTTTCACGTGCCATTTCAATGTAAACATCCCAATCTATATTTCCTTCGGGCGGTGTATTGATCATCACGAACCAATTTTCACAATTTTCTGGTGCATCGGAGGGAAGTAACTTAGAAGATATGTGAATATAAACGGTTGGGTCGTTATAAATTTGTTTGGTTTTAAAAATCGCTTCAAACTCGGCTTTATAGTCATCAGCAAAAAAGATATTGTGTAGGTCTAAATTTTCAAATTTCTTTTGAATACCCCAATAAAAAATCAAAGCGCTCGAAGAACGTTCTCTATTAAGTGTTTTGTGTGGAATTTTGAAATTCTTAAGCAACTTGTGATAGGTATAATAAACATCCATATTGCTCACGAGTAAATCTGCTGTATAAGTTCCTTTTGTAGTTTGAACACCTTTCACTTTCTTGCCTTCATAGTTGATTTGTTCTACCATTTCATCATAATGAAATGCAACGCCTAAATCCTCTGCCAATTTTACCAAACTTGTCGTGATACTGTGCATTCCTTTTTTTGGGAAAAAAGTCCCTACATTGTGTTCATAATGTGGAATCACCCCCATAATTCCTGGAGTTTGAAAAGGACTTGAGCCGTTATAAGTAGCAAAACGATCAAAAATCTGAACCATTTTAGGATGATTAAAATCTTTTTCATTTACCTGATGTAAACTTTTATTGAGATCTAATCTTGGCATATTGGCTATACCTACTAAAGTTTCCTTATTCAAGAATCCTTTGATTTTGTGAAGACTTTGTTCTAAAAACAAGCCTGAGACTTTATCATTGATGAAAGCTGCTTTCTTTAGTTTTTTAAGCACACTTTCTTCTGGAACTCCAAAAACTTCTTGTGCTTTTTTTGCTAATTCTGATGATTTGCTAGGTGCAAAAAATGTAGTTCCATCATTCCAAAAGTAATGACAAGCAGTATCGTGTTTTATGTACTCAAAATAATCCTTAGGTTTTTTTCCTGCCAATACGAAAAGTTCTTCAACAAACTGAGGCATCGTGAATAGGGAAGGGCCAGCATCAAATCTATATCCATCTTGTTCAAAAACAGAAAGCTTACCGCCAGCATAGGTGTTTTTTTCGAAAACTTTTACCTCATATCCTTTCACGGCTAACCTTATAGAAGAAGCTATTCCTGCAATTCCAGACCCAACAATTATAGCGGTTTTCAAAAGACAAAGGTTTTATTTATTAAACAATTCTTCCACTTTCTTTTTTCGATAGTCAAAGATACCTTTTAATTGCTTTTTTATCAAAATACTATTGGCTATATTTCCCAAAAATCCAAATGGAGGCCAATAGTGAATGATATCTGTCATCAAAACACCTCCGTCTTTTTCTTCAAAATGATGTTGGTGATGCCACATTTTGTAGGGTCCTTGTCTTTGTTCGTCAATAAAGAAATTGGGTTCTTGAACTTGTGTTATTTCTGTAGTCCACTGCATAGGAATTCCTGCAACTGGCTTAACTTTATATCTAATTATCTGACCAGCATACATCTTATCAGAGTGCAATTTGGAAATAATATCAAACCCCATAAAATCAGGTGTTATCACTTTGAGATTGGCTGGAGATGAAAAAAAATCCCACGCTTTTTCTAAAGTAATGTTATTGATAAACTGTTGTTGTTCTAATACGAATACGCTCATTTTTTAATGTTGTTAGTGATTAGTATTTAGGGGTTAGTTAGGGTTAGTGAACATCAAACAACGAACCCCAAACTTCGAACTAAATAGCATTTAGTCTATGCTTCACATAAGACCCCACAAACAATGCATACTTTTTTCTGTTGGGAATTCTGATTCTTGTTTCAAGTATATCTGTTGCTTTTGTAGATTGTATCTTTTTGAGTAATCGTGAGTAATAAATATAAGCTACATAGACTCCAAATCTTGCTGATTTTGGTAATTGTTTAATACCTAAATAACCTTGATAAAAATCTGCTGCAATATCTGCTTCTAATTCTTTTTTAAGTTCTTCATTAAATTGTGTAAAATCTGTATCTGGGAAATAAGTTCTTCCCAATTCCTTGTAATCATCTTTAAGATCTCTCAAGAAGTTAATTTTTTGAAAAGCAGAACCCAGTTTCATTGCAAAAGGCTTTAATTCTTCGTACTTTTTCTCATCTCCGTCTAGGAAAACTTTCAAACACATCAAGCCAACCACTTCTGCAGAACCCAAAATGTATTTTTCATACGTTTCTTTATCGTAAGTGATATCTTCTAAATCCATCGCCATACTGTCTAAGAAAGTATCTGTCAATTCCATTGGGATATTGTATTTATTTACCACCCATTGGTAAGCGTTCAAGACTGGATTTGTACTTATTTTTTGAGCTATCGCCTTATAAGTGTCTGCTCTAAATTCGGATAGTAATGTTTTTTTATCGAATCCATGAAAGGTGTCAACAATTTCGTCAGCTACTCTTACAAATCCATAGATGGCATAAATTGGGTCGTGTAGTTTTTTATCCAAAAACTTAATTCCAATAGAAAAAGAAGTACTGTACTTTTTGGTAATTAAAGCACTCGACTTAATGGAAATTTCATCGTATAACTGTTTCATTTTGTAGTAGTTTTAAAATATTTAATAGATTCAATCGCTGCTATTTTACCAGAAATTAAAGATGGAGGGACACCTGGACCAGGCACCGTTAATTGTCCTGCAAAAAATAAATTTTTAATTTTGCTATTATACATAGCAGGTTTCAAAACTGCTGTTTGTTTCAATGTGTTTGCCAATCCATATGCATTTCCTTTGAATGCGTTGTAATCGGCTATAAAATCATTTACAGCATAAGATTTTTTATAAATGACGTGACTTCTAATTTCTTGATCTGTCAATTTTTCAAGGCGATCCATAATCACGTGGTAATACTTTTCACGTAAGGTTTCATCATCGTTCAAACCAGGCGCTATTGGCATCAAAAGGAATAAGTTTTCCTTACCTTCAGGAGCAACAGAATCGTCTGTGATACTTGGAACACAAGCATAAAAGAGCGGGTCTGATGGCCATTCTGGTGTATCGTATATTTCTACTGCATGTTGATCGAAATCTTTGTCAAAAAACAAATTGTGATGCAATAAGTTCTTCAGTTTTTTGTCTATTCCTAGATAAAAAAGCAAACTTGAGGGCGCCATTACTCTTTTGTCCCAATAAGCTTCATCGTATTTTCTATATTCTTTTGGAATAAGATTTTGCTCCACAAAATGATAATCGGCTGAAGCCAAAACCGAATCTGAAGGATAAAAAGCACCGTTGGCTTTTATTCCTTTGGTAATGCCTTTTTCAATTACAATTTCTTCTACGGCATGATTTATATTGACTTTTACGCCTAATTCTGTTGCCAATGCATGCATTGCTTCAATCACTTTGAACATTCCGCCCATTGGATACCAAGTTCCACCAACAATATCTGCATAATTCATCAAACTATAAAGCGCAGGAATGTTTTGTGGTTTTGCACCCAAAAACAAAACTGGGAATTCTAATATCTGAATGAGTTTTGGATTGGTAAAATATTGCCTAACGTATTTTGAAAATGATTTGAACAATTGTAATCTTAAAGCACCTTTGAATACTTTAAGACTTGCAAATTCCATTATAGATTTGCTAGGTTTTTGAACAAATTCATTGATTCCTACATCGTATTTGTAACTCGCTTCATCAAGAAATATTTTCAGTTTTGAAGCACTACCTTTTTCTATCCTTTCGAAAGTTTCATACAATTCGTCTAAATTGGAAGGTAAATCAACTACGTCATTTTCTCCAAAAACCACTCTGTAAGAAGGTGACAATCTATGTAAATGATAATAGTCTGATGTTTTCTTGCCAAAATCTGCAAAAAAAGTATCAAAAACGTCTGGCATCCAATACCAAGAAGGACCCATGTCAAAAATAAATCCGTCTTGTTCAAACTGACGACTTCTTCCGCCAATGGAATTGTTCTTTTCAAAAATGGTAACATCTGCACCTTCTTTTGCAAGATAACATGCTGCAGCTAATCCTGAATAACCAGCGCCTATTATATTTACTTTCTTTCTCATTATACTATCTGTAATCCTCTAATTGAGACATTAATTTTTTTCTGGCAATAAAAATTCTACTTTTTACCGTTCCAATAGGCAGATTCAATTCATCAGAAATTTCTTTGTACTTGAATCCTTCCACATACTTCATAAAAGGAATTCTATACTCATCTTCTAAATCAGAAATAACATTTTGAATTTCTTTGGTTGCTAACTCTGATGATGGAGATTCCGATAAAGCAGGAATGCTATTCATGACATATTCATTTGGTGAATGATCCAAAATTGTCTGTGCCATTTTCTTTCTTCTGTAGTCGTTGATAAAAGTATTTCGCATAATAGTATAAAGCCATGCTTTAAGATTCGTCTGCGAAACAAATTTATCTCTGTACTTCAATGCCTTCAGAACTGTTTCTTGAAAAAGGTCTTTTGCATCTTCTCTGTCATTTGTTAAACTCAGTGCAAAGTTAGTTAGTTTTTCCTGGAAAGTACTAACTTGATAATTAAATTCTAAAACCGTCATAACAATTTTGTTTAATGTTTATAGGACAAAGTTAAACAAAGTATTTTACATGACAATGATTTTTGTTTAATTATTTTGCGAAAATGTTAAACAATATTGTTTTTTAAGAAATTATTTCTTGTAAATAACTGACACTAGGGATTTTAAACAAGTTCTTATTTTCGATAGAAATCTTCGATGCAAAATATCCGCAAGTGAATATTTTGGTATTTGGAAAATCATTCAGTATATTTTGAACGTATTCGTCAAACCATTGCTCGTCCATTGGCTTTACAAAGGAGGTAAGAATAGCATCAGGTTGATGTACTTTTTTGGATTTTAATAAATCTTGATAAGGCAGCATTTGTCCTAAATAAATAACATTATATCCTTTTAACTTTAAATGGTAGGTGTAATAGAGCAAACCTAATTCGTGCATTTCTTCTTCATGGAGGTATGCAAAACAAATAGGAGCACTCTCTTTTTCACAAGGTCCGATTTCATTAATTGCAGTAATTATCTTTTGCCTTAATAAATTGGAAATAAAGTGTTCTTGAGCGGGCTGTATCACATTAGTAATCCAAAGTACCCCTATTCTTTCAAAAAAAGGATAAATATAAGTCTGCATTACATAGTCGAATCCGTGTTCTTTGATTTTGTTTTTTAGAATGTTATCAAATTGTGATTCATTCATGTCTATCATTGCAATTGTCATAGATTCTAAAACTACCTCTACAGAGTTGGTGTTGACTTTTAGCCCTTCTAATTCGTTGATGAGTTGCTGGTCACTTAAAGCTGCGATTTTACTTATTTTAAATCCATTGTTGTAAAGTAGATTGGCTCTCAATAATTTTTTGAGTTGCTCATCATCATAAGATCTAATATTGGTCTCAGTTCTATTTGGAATAAGTAAATTATATCTTTGCTCCCATATTCTTATGGTATGAGCCTTGACACCTGATAATATTTCTAAATCTTTGATTGAATAACTTGACATATAATTTTTTCTAATACATCTATCTAACAAAGAAACAAAAAAAATGTTTAGTTTAGTTGAGTTTTATTTATTTATAAGTGAAATGTAAAAATTTCGCTTTAAATATTATAAAATAGTTTGTTTTCAATTACCACTCTTCTTCTGTGTATCTTTCATTGGTTTCAATGTAAACAAAATATTTAACTCCATTTTTATACCCTATAAATATATCTGACCTTTCTTCCATAAAAGATCCTTCGTCATAAGTAGGAGGAACCGTAATAACACCTTCTTTATTCATAGCACCAAATTTTCCTTCTAATAATACAATATCAAAACTATGTCCCTCAAATGTAATGGTATCACTTTTTTGGAAAGTTCCGATTATTTGATTAGTTTTAAGGTTATATTTTTCAAATTTATCACCTTTAATCTTAATACCATTGTAACCATTAATGTAATTATAGTAATTATCATAAGAAAATGTTTGCGCCAATGTATTTTCGGGAATATAACTTACATTAACATAGTATTTACCTTCTTTTTGGGTATAAATAATAAGCGTATCATTTTCTGATGCGTACTCTGGATAGAATTGAAATGAATCAAATTCGCAAGGAAATAACTCATTACCATGATAATCATAAATTCCGAAAAGATTTTTTCCTATTTGAGTTTTGAAAACAAGATATTCAATATATTCTGTTTCGTATAAGTCGGATATATAATCATATTTAGACGGAATTAATAAGCCTTTTTTACCCGAAAAAACACCTTCTTTTTTGTTTTGATATAGCTTATACAAAAACTCCGTTGATTCTAATAAATACATTTCGATAGCTTGATTAAAAGCGTCATAAATGGGAGGAAGAATTTCTTTTCCATTTATTGTATAAACGCCTAGTTTGTTTTTATTATTTTTTACTTCTATTAGATCGTCAAATATACCATAGTTGTAATTGAGTGTTCGAATGTGCTTATAATTTGCAGGTAAAATTACCTCTCCATTTGCATCAGCAATTCCTAAACGCTTTTTATTTGAAATTTTGAAATATTCTATTAAAAATTCATCTTCATAATATTGGTCTATATCATTATAAATAGGTTCTAATAGTAATCCTCTATGCAAACTATACATTCCTACTTTTTTACCATCATAAACTTTGAATAAATGGTCAAATGGAAACATAATATAATCTGCAAAATATTCTTCTATGTTTGAATAAATAAAAGGAACTAACGTGTCTAATTGATGATTGATAATACCAAATTTTTTATTGTTGCCTTTTGCAATAAAGACATTTAGAAATTCTGATTCGTAGATTTCGGAAAATATTTGCGAGGATTTTCTATCTTTTTCCTCTGTGTCAGCAGTTTCATTGACTAGATGGAATTTTTTTTTCTCACCTTCAATCGTAAAATATTGGTTAATTCCACTATAAGTTCTACCATCAAAACCAATATACTTTTCGTTCTCTTTTAAATAATAACTAGGATAATAGTTATCTTTATAAACCTTGAAATCTTTGCTATAGATATAATTTGCTTTGGAAAAGATTCCTTCATTCATATCTAGTAGATTCATTTTATCCTCTTTTTTAAGAATCAAGAAATTAGATTCAATTTCAGCAATTTCTATTTTATCATAAATTGGTTTGATTTGAATGTTTTTGTTATAAATACCAAATAATCCACCATATTTATATATAAAAAATACTTGAGGATTGTAGTTGTTTCTATTATCTAAATAGATTATGTCGTCAGCAATTAGTAGGGTATCGTTTTGGTTAGCACTGTTCAACAAGATTTTAAATGAATTGCTTTCCGTATTTTTTATAGTTTTTATGTTGTATCCTTTAATATATACATGCTCGTTATCTTGAGATATTATAGTGTTTTGTACTGAAAATAAAGCAATAAAAAAAAGAAAGTATGTAAATATATTGAATTTTTTCATTTTGTATTTTTTTCCAAAGTTAGATAATTACTAAAATATGTTTTACGTATAACTACGTAAATTGGATTGGTTAATGACTTAGAAAATAAATTTCTAAAACAATTCTCCTTGATTAAAACCGTACTTACGATTTAAGTGTTTGTAAGCCAATTCAGTCGCTTTTCTACCTCTTGGTGTTCTCATTAAGTATCCTTCTTGAATTAAAAAGGGTTCGTAAACTTCTTCAATAGTTCCTGCTTGTTCTCCTACGGCTGTTGCAATTGTGGTTAAACCAACGGGGCCTCCTTTGAACTTGTCAATCAAAACACTCAATATTTTGTTATCCATTTCATCCAAACCATGTTGATCAACATTCAAGGCTTCCAATCCGAAATCAGTAATATCTGGAGTAATGGTTCCATCACCTTTGATTTGAGCGAAATCTCTTACTCTTCTTAGAAGCGCATTAGCAATTCTAGGCGTTCCTCTACTTCTTGATGCAATTTTGTGAGCGGCTTCATATTCTATCGGGATATTTAATATTCCTGAAGATCGCTCTACAATATCGGTAAGTGTTTTCGTATCATAATATTCCAGCCTACTGGATATTCCAAATCTTGCTCTTAATGGAGATGTCAACATTCCAGAGCGAGTTGTAGCACCAATTAAAGTGAATGGATTAAGATTGATTTGCACTGTACGAGCATTGGGGCCAGTATCAATAAGAATATCAATTTTATAATCTTCCATGGCAGAATAAAGATATTCTTCTATAACAGGACTCAACCTATGAATTTCGTCAATAAAAAGTACATCTCCTTCTTCTAAGTTAGTCAACAATCCTGCTAAATCTCCCGGTTTGTCTAAAACTGGTCCAGAGGTAACTTTAAATCCAACTCCTAATTCATTAGCGATAATATTAGAAAGTGTAGTTTTCCCCAATCCTGGTGGTCCATGAAGTAGAACATGATCTAGTGTTTCTGAACGTAATTTTGCAGCATCGATGAATACTTTTAAGTTATTTACGACTTTTTTTTGCCCAGCAAAATCATCCAATAATTTAGGGCGCAACACTTTATCAATCTCTTTGTCAGATTGTTCATCTCCATCGCTTCTTAAATCAAATTCCTCAATCATGCCTTGCAAATGTATGTAAGAATTATGAATTTCAGATAAAATACTTTAAGAAATTATTTTAGCAAATACATTTTATACTTTTATATAAATACATATTTATATATTTATGTAAATAAATAATTTTTGAGGATGAAATATATAAAACCTATAATTTATCTTATGTTAAATAATAAAAAATTAAGCAATAATTGATAATGGGTTAGGAAATTACAAATACTTGATATTAGAGAACTTACTGTCTCATTTTTCGATTTTATAATTGTTGCTTCATAGATGTTGGCATCCAATACTTCTTTAACTTTTTCTTCTACCATTATCAATGGTTTTTCATCTGGTGGTTCGGGAAAAAGATTTTGTTCTTGAAATAATCTACGAGTAACTGAGGCGACCTCTAATGCGCCAATATAGTTTTTCTCTTGTTCTAGTAGATAGGACAAAGCAATCAGGCCATAAGCATCTTCTGATTCTGGATCTGATTCCTCTCGTAAAGCATAATATTTTATAATCAATCTTCTTGCTTCTTCAAAATCTCCTTTTGCTGTAGATACAAATGATTTATTGAAATGGTCTATTGTGTACATACCCATTGAATTGATTGCAAAACTTATTTCCATACTTTCATTATAAAACTGTTCTGCTCTGTCCATATTTCCTATCAATCGCCACATTTCAGCATTCATATGTGCTCTTATCATCATCCATTTTTGATTTCCTGAATTTGTAGCCAATGTTGCTAATTCTTCACTTAATTCTGCAAGACGTATTGTATCTAGACTTCTTTGTGAATTTCTACAAAGAGAAGCTAAAGCGCCTCCTATTAAAGTGTCATTATTGGTTTTGTATCCATATTCAAGTACTTTATTGGCAATTTCTATAGATGCTGAGTCGTTACCTTCTTTAAATAATTGATAGGCTTCTTTCAACATTTCTTGAGGATTTTCAATGAATTGATGTAATGTATCTTTATCAAGAGTTGTTTTTTCAGTATTCGATTCCACTTTTTTGTTCTGGGTATCTGAAGTACAAAATGTTAATGTTAAAGATAGGATTATAAACAAAAATATTTTTATTGATTTCATTTTATAGAGTTTCTGAATAAATGTAAATATTATCTATTTTAGAATTTAGTTTATTTTACTTATGATATTTTCTCAAAAGATCTTGATAGTAGTGCAGTTCTTTTCTCCAATTGTCTTTTATTTCAGGAGATAAATTTTGGTTTTGTAATAGTTCTGTTATTTTTTGAACTTTTAAAGACCATGAAGCAAACTGTCCATCAAACTCCAATTTAGTTTGTTGTGTATTGTCGGTTTCAAATATCTGAAGTTGTTTTCTCTTCATTTTATAAAATGTGTATTCCTCTTAACTGCTAGAAATACTTCTCTAATTCACTATACTTGGAAATTCTATCCTTTTGATAAATGAATTATTATTATTTGTTGCAAAATTAGCCAAAGTTTTTTAAAATGATTGTAAAGAAATTTGTTATGATATTAATATACCTGTATATAACGCATTAGATTTGGAGTAAACTTTTAAAGGATAGAAAAACCTAGTTTGCGGAATTTATTTTTATGTAACATGGCCTTCCCTCTTTGTTTTTTTGTTTTCTTTGTTTTGATTTTCGAATTGTGATAATAACATTTCAATTTGTTTTCAACTTCTTAAATATTGAAAGAGCGAGGGACAATACAATATTGTAATTATTTTTATATTTACTTTTTACTTTTAGGATTTGTTAAGCCACGCTATCATTGGCGTACAAAAGGTCTAAGGATAGTAAACCATAGTTTACTGCATAGAAATCCATCGTTCTAAGGATAGAGAATACTAGTGATAGGATAGTATTCCCTAGTTAAGTGGTAAGAAATTCCTCGTGAAAGGATAGAAGAAAAGGATAGACTATCCATTAGAACTGGCTTTATGTTGTATACTGCTCGTAACAATCTAATAAACAATATTTTGCACTTGTGTATAAACGGCAATAAAATTATAAAAGGATAGTAAAACCTCGAAATGAAACCGTTAAAATGATAAGTATTGTCAGAATCAATACCAAAAAACAATAACAATGTGAATGTTAAATGCCTTAAAAACAACAATATAAAATCTATAAGGATAGAAATTCCTCGAATATATAACATTTTTAGGACGATAGTAAATTTAAAGTTTTGTAGAGGATTTTCTATCTTTTCAGAAAATAAAGTCTTGATGTTTACAAATGAAAGGATAGGAAAACCGAGTGCAATAACATATTTTATAGGATTAACCAGTCAATAAAGGATAGAGAATCCTCGAATTATTGGTGGATTCATTTCTAATATTTATCTAAAGGATAGTAAATCCTCGATTTTCCCATAAGAGTTCTTAACAATATTTTAAGTTATCATTTGTATATAAATTTCTGAATATTATACGCTTACGTTTAAAAGATAGAAAATCCTCGCTAGCATATCGTTTCGCTAAAATTCCTTACTATTATTGAGATACAGCCAATTGACTTTTAAAGGATAGAAAAACAATGTCGAAAACAATAATACCAAAACAAAGGGATAGATTTAAAAAGGTCTCTATCCTTTAGCTATCTTTGCGGTATGGGAGAGTTAAAGACAATTTTTCAAAATAATGCGATAACAGAAGCAAACTATGATTTTTCACCTTTGGAGAAAAACATAATGTACATGATGATGTCTCAAATTAGAAAAGGAGACGAACCCGAAAAGTACTATTTTATTTCTGTAAACGAATTAGCACAGAAAACTGGCGTTGACAACAGTTACGTAGATTACAAAAACGCCATTGAAAGAATGATGTCAAAAATCATTACGATTCATAAAGACAATGGGAATATACTGCAAACAACACTCGTAAGTTCCGCTGAGTATATTAAAGGACATGGAATTATAGAATTGGGAATTGAACCCAAATTGCGTCCCTATCTTTTTGAGTTAAAACAAAATTTTACTACCTATCAACTCGAATTGGCACTTATTCTTAAATCTAAGTTTTCTAAAAGAATGTACGAGATGTTAAGTCAATTCAAAAACACTGGAATTTTGAGATTGAGTGTTTTAGACTTAAAAGAAAGGTTGAGCCTTTATGATCCTAAAAAGAAGATTGAACAGTACGAAAAATGGTCTGCATTTGATAAATATGTTTTGAAAATAGCACACAAAGAAATCAACAAACTCACTGATATTAAGTTTGAATACAAACCCATCAAAACGGGCAGAAAGTTTACCAAACTAGAGTTTCACATTGTCCATACGCCTTATCAAGTTCAATTTGATTTTAAAGACGAAGATACCGAAATGTTTGAACGACTAGTGAATAAATTCGGCTTGAGAAAAGACCAAGCAGAAAAAGCGTTACAACTTCATGCTCCTGCATGGATTAAAAGCCAGTTGTACATGATTCAGGTAAAGAAAGCCAACAATGAAGTAACCAATATCGGTGCTTTCACAGCAAAGATATTGGGTGTTTTGTAAGAGTTAATTATACTAATGCACTAAAACTTTTTGCACCAAAAATCCATTGGGTGATGAAACAGTGATTAGGTAGGTTCCAGAAGTATAATTTCTAGCGTCAAAAAACACTTTTTGGTTGTTTCCTGATACTTCACCTTCAAACAAAACTTCAGCGGTTTGACCTAATAAATTTTGCATGGTTACTTTTATTTTTTCATTCACATAGGGTGTTATATCAATACAAGTAATGGCTTTTGCAGGATTTGGAAAAATATTAATGTTTGCATTTTGATTTATTTCTTCAACTCCAACAGAACTGTTTCCTAAAACTTTAAAATGAAAATATCCTTCAGGTGCTACGATAGGTCTTACTTGTTCTTTGCCACTATTTGCAGTTGCATGAATGTAATAAAGCACTTCTGTTCCCGCCACTTGCGCTGGAATTGAAGCGTTAAAAATATCATTTCCAGATGCTGTCATAGGTAATGAATTATAACTTGTGCCATCGTTTGTACTGTAAAACAAAGTAGCGTTCTGAATACCACTTGCATGTTTTATAAAAGCATTTACTTCATAAGGATTGGTTTCGTCATATGTGTCCACCAAAGATTGATGTCTTATCAATAAAGGGTTGGAAACACCAATGGCATTAGTGATACAATGAATAGCGCCACCATTGGAAATTAGATTTGCACCTTGATTATCTACATCAATGTACTTAATATTGTAACCCGGTAATGATTCTGCTAAAATTCTTTGTGCAATGGTATCGTAATCTTCTCTGTAACTCGGAACAATCACTGTTTTGTTTACAAATACATTATTTGCATACGTTCTGTAATAAGCATTTCCATAAGGTTGACCTGGATATGATGTTCCAGCAGCATTGGGCGGCATTGGAATACGAATAATTTTATAAGGCGTACCATAAACAGAGTTGAAATTGCTCAATACATATTGGATGTTTGCCTCAATTTGGGGTCCGTCAGAAATTCCATCTGGAAATTCTCCTACCAAAAGCGTTTCTTCATCCAATAACTTCATGTGCATATCAATGTGATGAATATCATCATAAGGAAGCGAAACCATTTTGATAAATCTATCTATTCCCATGAAATCTTCTACAATTTGGTCTATTTGTGCTTCTGTTTTTGTAGTAACGCCATAAGGATTTCCTGCTTCATTTTCTTCTATAATCAAATCAGAAGCGAAAGCGGTTCCTGCGCCATCTACCATCCAGTTTCCTCCAGTATTCACTAAGTCGTTTGGTGCTTGAGTGGTGGCATAAACAGGAATATTCTTAAATACACCTTGTGCATCTGGCATTGCATCGTCTGCTGGTCTAGGTCTGTTGTATATCCAGTCCACCATATAAATGTCTTCTACATCGTTTTTGTAAACAGTATGTGCACCGTAATCTCTCACCCAAATACTATTAAAAGGAACTTGAATATAACTTACATTCGTATGAGGAACTCCTTGACCAGTAAGATACGTTTTTACAGCATTAGAGTCTGAACAACTAATCAAGACTTCACATTCTTCTTGAGCATGATCTACAATTTGAGCAAGTATAGATTGAAAACCTGTCCAAGTGATAACTAGTGTTTGGATTTCCTCCCACTCAGCCATTGTTCTAAGTGGACCTGGAGGAGGTGTTGTAATCCCTCTATTTTGGTTTGTGTATTGGTGTAAACCATTTTCTAAAATGCTTTTTTCATTTGGTGTTAAACCAATAGGTAGATCTTGATTTTGAGCT
This sequence comes from Flavobacteriales bacterium, assembly GCA_018401455.1. Classification (GTDB taxonomy): domain Bacteria; phylum Bacteroidota; class Bacteroidia; order Flavobacteriales_D; family Parvicellaceae; genus Parvicella. Next base: position 41,534 of record JAGYKU010000001.1, on the reverse strand, counting down.
GAAACAAGTCCTGTGAATCCAAAAATACCTGTTAAAAATAAGACTTTAGTCTTTGTAATGAAATTAGAATTCTTCATTTTTTTGTGTTTTAATACTTCAATATTACAAAAAAAAATGAACAAATGAAAAGTTTTGTTACAAGCGGTAACATACTTTTAATAAGAATACTTGAGTTAGATATAACTTTCAACTTCTAAAAATCGACCCTATAGAAGAAGATGGGTAAAAATCCAAGTTGGTAATTTTCTCTAAACGGAGAAACACCTGCTCCATCCAAAGGAACATAAGTAATTCCTAGAATATTTTGTCTATCTGTGACGTTTACAATATCCAAAGAGATTTCGTGCGTTACTTTTTTAGCATTGATTCTGTAGGTAAATTTTATGTCTGTTCTAAAATAATTTTGAAATTGAAATTCATTATATTGCGTATCTTGGAAAACGATTTCTCTTTGATTTTGAGTTCTTAAAGTATCTATTAAACCATATCTTTTACCTCCTGCAATTGTTACTTTCCCACCAATTAATAAGGAATGCTTTTCATTGAATTTGAATTCCTTTCCTACTAATAAATTAGCAGCATAATTTCCGTTATAATCAGTATTTCTCTCAATTCCATCGCTTCCTTTGTATTTAGACTCGAAAATAGCACCTGTAATCATACCGTGCCATCCATCACTAAAATATTTTTCTACTGTAAACTCAACTCCGAAATTATATCCTGTTCCTTCATTAACCAATACTGAATCTGGAAAAAACCTCGCAAATCCACTTCCTTGGTTGATTAAAGAAAATGCTGAAGGGCTTTGTTCAATTGGAATATTTGTCAAGTTTTGGTAATAGGTTTCTATTTTGGTTCCTATTTTTTTGCTCCATCTTCTTGAATAACTCAAAACTAAGTGATTACTATAAGTAAAACCCATTTGTTTGTTGTGAGGTACGGTATTTCCTTCTCTCAAATAAAAGTGGTTGTAATAGGGTTGAGACTGGCTATGACGACCAGCACCAAAAGCAATATCACTTTTTGGATTGAGAGTATATTTAATTCCAAATCTTGGTTCGAACAGCGAAGTAGCATTACTCAAAGACAAATGTTGTGCGTGAAGACCTGTAGTCATTACCAATTTGTCAGAGAATTTATGTTTCCATTGCACATAACCTTGCGCCAAAACAAAATTTTCTTGAGTATTCCATCTTACTCTATAATCATTTCTTATGGTGTCATTTTTTAAAATACTATCTTGGTAGGAAGCAATAAAATAGTCGATGTTATATCCAATTTTCAACACATTCTTTTTTCCAAACTTTCTATTCAAACTAGAGGAATTGGAGATTCTATAATTTTCATAATAGTAATCCATAAGATTGTAAATTCCATCATCGTCAACTTCAAACTGACCATTTATAATGCTTCTATTTACTAAATTGTGGGTAGAACGTTGCATGTCTCTAGAGCCCGAAACAGTGCTTTTGAAATAAGTATCTTCATTAAAAGCTTTAGAATATGTAATTCCTCCAACAGCCATTGAAGTTCTAAAATACTGATCCCTATCATTCTCACCATACAAATCAATAATAGAAGTATCTTTTTGAGTACTCACCATAATATCAATCTTACTATTTCCGCCAATTCCCCAAAGCGCAATATTACTTCCGTCTTTTAAAGGAAAGTTCATTTTGAAAGATAAATCTTGATATTGTGGTACTGCAGTTGTTCCAATGTCTATACCAATAGCTTGAAACATTTTTAGAGTAGAATATCTATAAATTAATAAATAAGAAGCATTTTTTCCTTTTTTGAAAGGTCCTTCTGCTAAAATTTCTGCTCCCAAAACACCAAACTGAACTTGATGTTCTCTTGTTTGGTTGTTTCCATTTCGCAATCTCAAATCAAAAATACCAGAAACACTATTTCCATATTCCGCAGGAAATGCTCCAGTAAAAAAATCACTGTTGGCTAATAATTTATTGTTCAACATACTTGTTGGCCCACCACTACTTCCTGTAATCGCAAAGTGACTCGGGTTGGGAATGTCCACACCTTCTATTCTATACACTACTCCAAGAGGCGAGTTTCCTCTAATCACAATGTCATTTCTACTATCGTCAGAACCTTGAATACCGGCAAAGTTGGACGCCATTCGGGCTGGGTCTCCCCTACTCCCTGCATATCTTTCTGTTTCTTCCACCGAAAACTGTTGCGCACTCACAATAGCCATTTCATTGTTGACCTCTTTATTTTCGTTGGCAACAACTTTAAACTCTTGCATCAATTCACTTGATTCTTCAATTTCGATGTTCAACACGGATTCTTTTCCAGAAATCACTTGTACAGTAATTACTTGTGTGTTGTAACCTATGTATGAAATTTTTATTTGCTGACGTCCTAGTGGCACACCTTCTAATTTGAATTGACCATTTACAGCAGTGGCAGCACCAATAGTTTTGGTAGTATCGCTTATCAGCAATACAGAAACACCAGGTAATGGAAATTTGGATTCATTATCTACGACAGTTCCTCTTACAGTCTGGGTAACTTGTGCAAAAACATTGAACCCGAAGAGCGTTAAAGCTGATAAAATCAGAGTTAAAAAGTAATTTTTCATTTTCATAGTGCGTTAAATAAAGTACAATATTAGTAAATTTTAACATTTTACAAACATTTTTTAATTTATCATTTTTTTTTCGATTCTCAGAACTCCCAAAAAAGGTATCATTGTTTTTGACCAAAACTTGTATATTTACAATTCATTTTTCCAATTCAAACCGAATGATTGACATTACACATAAAAATAATACATTAAGAATTGCCGAAGCACAAGCGATTGTAAAGGTGGGAGCATCAAAAACCATAGAAGCGATTATTTCTGATACAGTGCCCAAAGGAAATGTTTTTGCTATGTCGAAAGCAGCTGGATTATTGGCAGTAAAGAAAACAGCGGAACTTTTACCAGATTGTCATCCAATGCCGATTGAAGCAACAGCGATTACTTTTGAGATTAAAGATTTAGAGATTATCATCAAAGTTTTGGTAAAAACAATCTACAAAACAGGAGTAGAGGTAGAAGCAATGCACGGAGCAAGTGTGGTAGCTCTTAATATTTATGATATGCTCAAACCGATTGATAAAGAAATTGAAATCTGTAACATTAAATTGCTCAGTAAAAAAGGCGGTAAATCTGATTATAAAGATGCTTTTGCCAAAGATATAAGAGCCGCTGTTGTTGTTTGTTCGGACACCATTTCAAAAGGCATCAAAACCGATAAAGCCGGTTTGGTGATTCAAGAAAAATTAATTTCATTGGGATTGCAAAATGTGGGTTATGAAATCATTCCTGATGAACCCAATGCCATCGAAAACCAAGTGTCCTATCACAAGAACGCAGGAACACAATTATTGATTTTTACAGGAGGAACAGGACTCTCTGTTAGAGATGTGACACCCGATACGATTTTGCCATTGCTAGAAAGAGAAATACCAGGAATTGCCGAAGCGGCAAGAAACTATGGGCAGCAGAGAATGCCTTATGCAATGCTTTCTAGAAGTGTTGCTGGAACCATTGGAGGGATGTTGATTTTGACAATGCCAGGATCTACCAATGGTGCTAAAGAAACAATGGACGCCCTTTTTCCTCAAGTTTTGCACGCTTTTAAGGTTTTACGAGGAGAAAGACATGATTAATTGATGAAGGATGGTTTCAATCTAAGCCTTTGAATTGTAAATAAGAAATAGGACTTTGTAAAAACTAAAGTTTATTATCTAGATAATAACCAACTTAAGCAATATCGTCATAAGTAATAGGATTTTCTAGTTCTTTTATAGTCATCAAAGTTTTTGAAAAATAAATGATTACTACCAATATTACCAATACGCCTCCTGCCCATCTTGTCCAGTCAGGTAAATTGAAATACTCAACAAATACATTTACTCCAAAAATAGCAACGAATAGAGAAAGGATTCTTTTCCAATCAAAATTATAATGTGTTGAGAAAGATTTTAAAATGACTTTGTTTTTTCTAATAGTGGTTTCAAATGCTGTCATCGCTTTGTTTGATGGTTCGGAAATTACAGAGTACTGTTCAATACCGTCATTAAAATCATGTTGTGTTTTCATTTTTAAAGAAAATGCTGAACTCACCACTTTTCTATTAAAATAAACCGTTTGCTTGCCCAATACAGACATATAAATATGTATCTCACAAGAAGCATCCTTGTGATAAAACCACATTCCTTTGAATAGGTTGAATTTTGTTTGATTGGGTAAAGAAGACATTCTAAAAACAAAAATAGCACATAATTTTTGTTAAAAGAGTTACCTTAAAAGACAATTCGTAATAAATAAGCATTTATAATGATTATTAATTTTAATATAATTTCTACCTTTATCCTACTAATACTAAAAAATAAAAAATTATGATTCCTTTATTAATTACTGGTGGAGTTGTTTTACTAATCATCATTTGGTTTATTTCTATCAACAACCGTTTGGTTTCTTTGAAAAATAACCGAGAAAATGCTTTTGCCGATATTGATGTTCAATTGAAGCAACGTTATGATTTAATTCCACAACTTTTGGGAGCAGTAAAAGGTTATATGAATCACGAAAGTGAAGTGTTGATCAAAGTTACTGAAGCAAGAAGTAGATGTATGTCTGCAGGATCTATCTCAGAAAAAATTGCTGCTGAAGGTCAAATGGCAGCTGCTATGACAGGATTCAAAATGCATGTAGAGGCGTATCCAGATTTGAAAGCAAACACTAATTTTATGCATTTGCAAACTGAAATCGGAGATATTGAAAACAAACTTTCTTCAGTAAGAAGATATTTCAATTCTGCAACAAGAGAATACAACAATGGAATAGAGCAATTTCCAAGTAACATTGTTGCTGGATTCAAAAAATACGTAAAAGAGCCGATGTTCGAATTGAACTACGAAGAGCGTCAGACGATGGACAAAGCACCAGAGATAAAATTCTAAACTTTGAACGAATATGAAGTACATTGGTCTTCAAAAACAAATTAGACAGAATAATTTTAGGTCAACCTTATTATTAGCATCATTCCCACTTTTGATTTTGGCGGGAGTGTATGCTTTTTTTTTTTTTGCCATTGGGCCAGATTATATGGATGAAGTGAACTACAACTTTATTGTTACAGTTCCTTTTGTATTAGGTGGTGTTGGAATTTGGTTTTTAATTGCTTATTTTTTCAATACTAAGATGATTAGAATGGCAACTGGAGCCAAAACGTTGGAAAGAAAAGAAAATATGAGGATTTACAATCTCACAGAAAACTTATGTATGTCTGTTGGAATGAGAATGCCAAAATTATACATTATCCAATCTGATGCACTCAATGCTTTTGCAAGTGGAATTGACGAGAAATCTTATGCCGTAACACTTACATCGGGAATTATCAATACTTTGAACGATGATGAATTGGAAGGCGTAATTGCACATGAATTGGCACACATTAGAAACAAAGATGTGAGATTATTGGTGATTTCGATTGTTTTTGTTGGAATCTTATCTTTTATCGTTTCTATTCTTTTTAGAAGTTTGATTTATGGAGGTGGAAGAAACAGAAAAGACTCCAAAACAGATGGGAAAGCATTAATTTTAATGCTGATTATTGCCGCTGTAGTCTATTTCCTTTCCGTATTGTTCAAATTTGCTTTATCTCGTAAAAGGGAATATCTTGCAGATGCAGGAGCGGTAGAAATGACCAAAAATTCTATGGCGCTAGCTTCTGCCTTAAGAAAAATCTCAGGCAATAGCGAAGTTGATGATGTAAAAAGTGATGATGTAAAACAAATGTTTATCGAAAACAAACCAAAATCTAGTTTTTTGAGCAGTTTGGGAGGATTGTTTTCTACGCATCCACCAATTAACAAAAGAATAGACATTTTAGAAAGAGGATTGTAAAAGAGCATTTATAAAATACAAAAAGGGCGGTTTCAAATTTGAAATTGCCCTTTTTAGTTTAAATGTATATCGTTATACTAAGATTCCATCACTGGATACTCCATAGTAAAGTTGGTCAATTCAGCAAACTGACTGATTCTATCAGCGATTTCATCCATTGTTAAATCTCTTAATCTTTCGATTCCGAATTTTTCTACTGTGAAAGAAGCCAAAGCAGAACCCATAATGATTGCGTTTTTCATATTTTCCCAAGAAATATTTCCTGTAGAAGCTAAGAATCCGATAAAACCACCTGCAAAAGTATCTCCGGCACCTGTTGGGTCGAATACTTCTTCTAAAGGTAGCGCAGGAGCAAAGAATACTCTTTCCTTGTCGAACAACAAAGCACCGTGTTCTCCTTTTTTGATAATTAAATATTTTGGTCCCATTTCAAGAATTTTTCTTGCTGCTTTTCTCAAAGAGTATTCTCCCGAAAGCAATCTAGCTTCTTCGTCATTGATGGTAAGCACATCAATTTCTTTGATAACAGCTTTCAAATCGTCAAGAGCAATTTCCATCCAAAAGTTCATAGTGTCAAGCACAATGAGTTTAGGTCTTTTGTTAAGTCTTTTCAAAACAGTAAGTTGAGCCACTGGCGCTAAATTTCCAAGCATCAAATATTCGCAATCTTGGTAACTTTCTGGAATAATAGGATCAAAATTTTCTAATACATTCAATTGCGTATCCAAAGTATCTCTAGAATTCATATCGTTGTGATATTTTCCAGACCAGAAAAATGTTTTTTCTCCTTTTTTCACTTGAAGACCTTCAGTAGAAATGCCTCTATCAGAGAACATATCTATCACATCTTGTGGGAAATCGTCACCTACCACAGAAACAATTTTTGCATTTTTTGTAAAATAGGAAGCCGCAAGACTAATATAAGTACAAGCACCACCGATAATTTTATCAGTTTTTCCAAAAGGGGTCTCAATTGCATCAAAAGCAACCGTTCCAACATTAACTAAACTCATTTTTTTAATTTTTTTGTAAATTTTTTCACAAAGATATTGTTTAATTCCAAACTTTGACTTAATATTGCACTCCGAAAGGGAAAAAAAGACGCTTCTTTAGCTCAGTTGGTTAGAGCATCTGACTGTTAATCAGAGGGTCCAAGGTTCGAGCCCTTGAAGAAGCGCCAAAAATAAAATCCAAATCATGAAAATGGTTTGGATTTTTTTGTTTCCAAAAAGTTTGTAAGGGCGAGAAGTAGGATGCCGAACACAATTTTAGCGAGATACGAGCGTAAAAATTGTAATTCGGTAAGCCCTTGAAGAAGCGCTAAAAATAAAATCCAAATCATGAAAATGACTTTTATTCTTGTTTTAAAGTTTTTTGGATGAAATTTCCTGCTTAATTCAGAATATATCGAGAACTTTGTCAAGTTTCAGAAGTGTAGTATCGAACTTCTTATTTTGTTTAATTATTCGCGCATGAACAAGATGAGTAAAATTTTTAAGTAAAAACCAGTTGATTTCATATAAAAATAATATCTTTGAATACAAATCAAGTTGTTAAACAACAGTCTTTTGAATCATAAAATAAAAAATATAGTTAAAACTTTATTAGAACCATTCATTACTTAAAAACAAATTCAAAAACTAGCATCTTAAAAACCTTTTTTAATTTATTCCGTTAACACACACATCATGACAACATTTAAACTAACCATACCAGAATTTAACGAGCACACTTTGGCACTTCTTCAATTGCTTAAATCAGATAAATCCATTCAAATAGAACAAGAAACAGAAGTGGATTGGTATGAGGAACTCACGCAAGAGCAAAAAGCATCAATCGAAAGAGGTTTGGAAGATGTTAAAGCAGGAAGAGTAACTCCACACGAAACTGTTATTTCTGAGATTAGACAATTGATAGAAAGTAAAAAAACAGCCTGATGAAAGTTACTTGGTCTGATGATGCAAAAGCTTCTTATCTTCAAAAAATATTTGAGTTATTGCAAAAATGGCCTGTAGAAATAGCCAGTAGATTAGAGAATGCTGTTAATAGTTTGATTCATAATTTAGAGCTTCACAATCATATTTGTCCTGCTTCTAAAAAAGATAGCGCAATTAGAAGATGTGTCATATCAAAACATTCTTCCATCATCTATATTATTGAAAATAACACCATTCATATAATTGGGTTTATTGATAATAATTCAGATCATAAATTCTAAACAGAATACAATACATAATACAACGCGATGAGAATTACCCACCAGCCTTTATTAATTTATTCGGGCGGGAGCGGGTGATTCTTGCGGCAGCGAACTTCTTATTTTAATTTTCTTCGCGCATGAGCAAGGGGGCTAACCCTACAGCCTTTTTAAGTAAAACATATATTGACAGTCATATAAAATATATATAGAGAATTTCTTGTCGTAGATAACGACTTTACGTAAATGTAAAACATAGTCTTGAGGAAAACTCTCATTTGGAATATATATTTCACCTCCTTGAACTATATCTTCCATAATAATCATTCCACCTGATTCGTGATAATCTACAAGATAATCGAAAAAAATCCTTGAGATTTGAAAACGATTTTCAGAAACTTCTATTAAAAAGTGATTACCTTTCGTTTCCAAAGAGTCAATCTTATGCAAAGTTATAGTAAAACCAACTTCATCTTTTAATTTTGTTTTATAGAATTTCATAGACTGGACAGTCATAGTATCGTTAGATTCAAATTTGTTTTTTTCAATAACAATTGAATCCATTGAATCATCTATACAAATAAACCTTACATTATCCTGTGCAATACTATACAAATTCAAGCAAAGAATAATTGTTAAAAGGCTTATTCTACTCCGTTTTAATTTCATTTTCTTCATGTGACTCTTCCCTCCGCTGTCGCACGAAACGAAGTTCGGCAGAGCCAATCCTTTCGTGCCTGCCTCTACCTGTCGGCAGACATGGTGACGGGAGGCAGGTGACTTTACTATTTTTAGTTCTATTCAATCTTCAAAAATACAACTTTTTTTTAATCATCCTGCTAAGTTCAAAATACCACTCGAAATTCCGAAGTTGTCGGAAGAGCGGCAGTCCTTCTAATATTGTGTATTCTTCGTGCGGGAGCAGGGGAGTTAAAATTTTATTCGTATATTTGCTATACAACGTTGGCATATAAATTTTTTACATTTTCTTTTTATGAAACAAGTTACTTTAAATATTCCTAAAGAACACAAAAACGAAGTGAGAAAACGTATTGAGACTTCTAAAAAGAATCCTGAAAGATTACAGGATTGGGATGATGTGAAAAATGATTTTAAGTTTGATTAATGAGTTTTAAAATAAAAATCGAGACTGATGCCAAGTTGGATATCCAACAAACTATTAGTTGGTACAATAAAAAACAAAAAGGACATTTATATACTTTAATGGATGCTTTTCTTTTAAAATGTAACATTCAACAAGTTTTATAAGTAAAACGATTTATTATGAAAAAAGAAACAATAAACTCAGAAAAATTTGAATTAATAAATTGGATTGCTCAATTGCAAGATATTTCATTAATTATGGAACTTAAAAAGTTTAAAGCAACAAGTGTTCCTAGTGCTGAATTGAGTGACTTTCAGCAAAAGATTATTGATCAGGCTCATAGAGCAAATGAGGCTATCAAAAATGGCAATGTAATGACATCAAAAGAACTTAGAGAAAAATCTAAACAGTGGTAAAAGATGTTATTTGGGCTGAACCTGCGCAAGAGGATTTAGAATCAATCTTCGATTTTCACAAAAAAAAGTCTGAAAAATATGCTTATGATTTAAAAAGTAAGTTGCTAGATGCTCCAGATATACTAATACTTCCCAATGTTATTTCCGAAGAAATAGGTCAAATAGAACTTACTTTAGTTCATCTTGGTCAAGGACACAGATACTTAATTGAAGGACATTATAAAATCATCTATTTTCTTGAAAATAATTATGCTTATGTTACTCACGTTTTTGACACAAGACAAGATCCTGATAAAAAATTAAGGTAATTTCTAAAACTCTAAGCTCCTAATCCGCCTAAGGCGGAGAGCAAAAACACGAAGGTGTGTAGGGATTTTTTGCTTTGTGGGACATAAGCGATTGCCAATTGCACAGGAATGGACAAACAAGGCATAAAATACCGAGAACACCGAATGACGATTGACGACCGAACGCAAAAACCATGACAAACTGAGGTACGAACCTGAAAGGTGTTGCACTTATTTTTTATCCTTTGAAAAAGAACCAACCAAAAAAAATAGGTGCAACAGTATGGCGTGGTTTATTGCTGAGGGAGGAAGAGGAATACCATATTTTTGATGTTTTTTTATTAGGTGCTAATTGGAACGCAAGGTTTGAAAAAAGGTTTTTAAAGCCCTTTAAATCAGTTAACTATTTTTTAAGTTAGCATATACTACCGAAAAACCACAATTCTAAAAATCATAATCATATTGATTATCAATTATTTAAAATATAAAAATGCCATAAGGTGCTAATTGGAACGTTACCGACAAATACCATATTTACTTATTAAACACCACAAAAAGTGTATTAGCTGGGTCATTGTTTTCACACAATCCCAGAATTATATAAAATTTCTCAATATGTTTCATGTTTAATGGCTTTAAAAGTGTAACATTCATATCAATTTGTTTTTTTTCTGGGACTTTTAAGGGTGGTACATAAGCTATGGGCTGGTAGTCAAACATACTAGTAAAAACAACATTACAATAACCATCTAAAGATTGTTCACAATTATAAAGTTTTTAAATTTTCTGTTTATTATTTTACAATTATTAATAGAATCGCATACACTCGATGGGTTAATTTCTAAAATTGGAGTCTGAATTGGGAATAATGAATCATTGTCATAATATTTAAAGTAAAGTTTCGGGTATGAAAATATACCAACACCAATTTCATTATAACTAGTAAAAATGGGTAAAAAATCATCGGAAAAAGTGTTAGATAAATCTTCATAATTAACACTATAAACGAATACTTTCTTTTCTACTGTTAATTCTCCTTTGATTTTTAAGCTATTATTTAATTTACAATACTTAATTCTTTTGACTTCGAAATTTACTACTGAATCTTGAGTAAATATATGGGTTGTCATAGCAATTAAAAACGATATGCAAAATAATATTTTCATTGTTAAATTATTTATAAACTGATTGATTCAGATACTCTTCGGGCTTAAGATTTAAGGTTTTGCTAACTTTAGATCTCCCTCCAATAAGTTTGTACTCTTTAAAATATGCATTATATTGTTTCTCCCAATAATTTTTAACGTTGTTTTGGTGAAGAATGGTTGTCATGCCCCAACTGGCATGATTTTGCTGCTCAATCATAGCCATTAATTCTTTTTGAGACTTAAAACCACCAGATGTTGGAAATCCATACTGTTTAACAGGAAAGTTATTAGTACCGTGATCATTATACATATTTTCTAACATTGTAAAGTGTGAGTTCTCATGCACTAAAACATTTCTTATATCATATACATTAAACAATAATATGGTAGAAGTGCTATTTAAATCACCTGTTCCTAGGTTTAATCTGAGATCCCAAGATGCAGGAACTGTAGTGCTGTAAATTCCCCCAAAAGCAGCAATGCTGTAATCATATTTCTTATCCCATTTCCCCGCATCACTTGCTAAAAAACTTTGAGATTCATCTAAATGCGTTATTGTTATTTGATCTTTTGAGATGTTTGAATTTAAACCTATTTGCTGACCTTGTTTCCATATAAAATCTTTTAATTCATCTTCTGTTCCTAGCCAAATGCTACCTGTATAATTATTTGAATTGTCAGTTACACCTTGTGTTAATTGCGTTACTCCTTCAGAATTTATAACTTCGTTAGTATTCATTCCAGCAAAATCTTCGGATGTTTTTCCTTCAGCTCTATATATATTACCGTCATTTTGATTGTCATCATAAATTATGTTGCCATTTTCATCAACAACTTGCGTATCAGTGTCACCATTTGGATCTATCCTTGATATAGGGTTATTTCCCATTGAATTATAAGGAGTGTTATATGGCTGAGATGCTGCCATTGGGTCAATTGATAACCATCTACCAAGTCGTGGGTCATACTGTCTAAACTCCGTAGTATAAGAGTTTCCGTTGCCTTTTACTTCATCATCCTTCTCCATACCGTTAAAGCCGTAACGGTAAGAACGATAAAATTCACTATCGTAGGTAGTGATGTTCATCTACTTTGCAGACTTCATTCCTCTGGCGCAGTTCATCATTGTTTTGGCAGAAACCATGTGGAAATCTTGCATGCTAAATGATTTTGCAGTAATGTAGTATCCATCAATTTGTTTAACCACATAAAAATGGTGCGTAGGAATTTTTGATAAATCTACATCTTCTAAAGTAGAGTTTTCTGACTTCAACAATCTCGAAAACAACATGTAATCTTCACCTTCTTCTGTATATACATAATCGTAAATGATGTTTTGATCTACATGCACTTTTTTCTCATCTGCAACAGTTTGTTTGATGTCTCCCCAATCTTCAATCACCAAGTGGAAATGCTTCTCTGTTGGCATTGTGATTTCCCATAGTGCTTCACCCTCGTTATGAGTAATCACAGGTTGAATATATTTTTCTACCTGTTCCTCTTGATCTGTATAGTACTTTTCTGGCACATAAATAATCACATTCAAGTCATAAGGCGACATGTCAAATTCTCTCAAACCTTTTAAATCAACACCTGAAGTAGTTACTTGATCGGGATTTGTGTTTTCTGGTTCGTCTGTTTCTGTAGTAGTTTCACCACAAGAATTAAAAATCAAGGCAACGCCTAATAATGCAGGAAGAATAAATTTTTTCATGTTCAGTTTTGTTAAATCGTCATTTACGTTAGCAAATATATAAAAATTATTTTGGGTTATAACTTTTCATTGATTTAAAACAGAAATTTTATTGAAATAAAAAAACGACTTAACGATTTCACGACAAGTGTTAAACTGAAAAACCAAATAACGAAGAACTACACAACTAAATAACCATTCAACTTAAAAAGTTATCTCATCACAAATCTCGAAGTATGTCTGCTTCTCTGTTCTAAAAGAATTTCTTTGTCTTTAGAAAGTTGTTCGATGACTTCTTCTGTATAGTGTCTTACTGTCATTAGACTTAAGTCCGTATTGTATTTTATCACATATTCATTTTCCAAACGTTGGATAAATTTTGCTACTTTTTCCTCTTGATGATCTACGCAAACTGAAAAACTTATGGCTGAATTTTGCATCACGTTTACTTTTATGCCACATTGGCTAAACTGATCGAAAATGTCTTTCATATTTTCTTCCGTGATAAACGAAAAATCTCTGGGTGATATGGATATCAAAATTTGATTTTCCTTAAAAATATACGAAGGAATTAAAGCGTCATATTGTACATCTTTTTGAATTACGGTACCCGTTTCCTGAGGATTCAAAAAAGATTTTACATACAGCGGAATGCTCTTGTTTTCGAGTGGTTTTATAGTTTTGGGATGAATCACAGAGGCGCCATAATAACTCAATTCTATGGCTTCTCTAAACGAGATTTTGGACAATAATTCTGTGTTGTTAAAAAATTTCGGGTCGGCATTGAGCATTCCTGGTACATCTTTCCAAATCGTAACTGAAGTGGCGTCCAAGCACCAAGCGGCAATTCCTGCTGTAAAATCAGAGCCTTCACGACCCAAAGTGGTGGTTTGCCCAGTTTCTGTATGACCAATAAAACCTTGAATGATACAAATGTTTTTTTTGTTTTTATCTTGGTAAAAAAGTCCAGATTTACTCAGAAAAAGGGCTTTGGTAAGTTCCCAATCGACTTTAGCTTCTCGGTAAGCATTATCTGTGCGAATTATTTTTCGAGCATCCAGCCATTCATTTGCAATACCAATTGTGTTGAGATATCCAGAAACTATTGTGGTAGCCATAATTTCTCCAAAAGAAACGATTTGATCATACTCATAATCATAATTGGGTGCAGGATCTTTTTCTAATTTTTGGGTCAATTGCTCAAATTTAGTTTCATAGACTTTCATAAAATTGGCATCCAAATGCAACAAAAGTTCTTGAATAATAGCATCGTGAAAATCTTTTATGGGTTGGAGTTTTGTTTTCCAATCCTCGTTTTTGAAATAGGCAAAAGCCAATTCTTCAAGGGCATTGGTCATTTTGCCCATGGCAGAAATCACCACCATCAAATCATCATTATAATCTTTAATGATTGATGCTACATTTTTTATTGCAGATGCGTTTTTTACTGATGCGCCACCAAATTTAAATACTTGCATAAGTTTTATATTGAATTATAATCAAAAAACAATCTACCATTGATCCATTCACCATCTAAAACAGCATTGTTTTTTTTGTAAAAATTAATGGCAGGCGTATTCCAATCCAATACTTGCCAATCCATTCTGTTTACTTTTCTTTTTTGGGCTTCTTCCACCACAGCATCAAAAAGCAATTTTCCAATCCCGTGTTTTCTGTAGGCTTCTTTTACCAAAAAATCTTCTAGGTATAAAGTTTTCCCTTTCCAAGTGGAATATCCTGTAAAGAAAAGTGCCATTCCCAAAATCTCATTTTTATCATTTTCAGCAACAAAACAATCAAAGATTTTGTCTTTTCCGAATCCATCTTCTATGAGTTGTGCTTCTGTATTTACCACTTCTTCTGGGGCTTTTTCGTACAACGCCAATTCTTGAATCAATTCAAAAACAGCCTTCATATCTTCAGGTGTAGCAATTCGAATATGTATGTTCATAGATGTTTTTTTTAACTTTAGACCTCAAAAATCACGATTATATTCAAGAAAACTACGATATTTACGACCTAATTATTAACCGTAAGGCTTTAAAAAAGATGAATATTACAACTTTAGGAGAATTTATATTAGAAAAACAAGCAGATTTTCCAGGCTCTTCTGGAGAGTTGTCAAGGATATTAAGTGCAATAAGATTAGCGGCAAAAATTGTAAACCAACAAATCAACAAAGCTGGATTGGCAAAACATATTTTGGGGGCTGCAGGAAGTGAAAATATTCAAGGTGAGCAGCAACAAAAATTGGATGTTTTTGCAGATGAGCAATTTATAAAAGCTATGGAAGCAAGGGGAGTGGTTTGTGGAATAGCCTCAGAAGAAAATGATGATTTTGTTGCTTTTGAATCCAAAAACCCTTTAGCAAAATATGTGGTGATGATTGATCCTTTGGACGGTTCTTCAAATATTGATGTGAATGTTTCGGTGGGAACTATTTTTAGCGTTTACAGAAGAAAATCACCAATAGGAACTGAAGTAGAACTGGAAGATTTCTTACAACCTGGCACAGAACAAGTGGCCGCTGGATATGTTGTGTATGGTTCGTCCACCATGTTAGTTTATACAACAGGGAATGGTGTTAATGGTTTTACGTACGACCCTGGAATCGGAGTGTTTTTTCTATCGCATCCCAATATGCAAATTCCCAAAGATGGAAGAATCTACAGTATGAATGAAGGCAACATTCACAGCAGTCCTGAAGGTGTGAAAAAGTACATTTCATATTGTCAAGAAAATGATGCTGCAACACAAAGACCTTATTCTGGAAGATATATTGGTTCTTTAGTTTCAGATTTTCACAGAAATATGATTAAAGGAGGAATTTATATTTATCCAGCCACTTCTTCTGCTCCCAATGGAAAACTGAGATTGCTCTACGAATGTAATCCTTTTGCGTTTTTGGCTGAACAAGCTGGTGGAGTTGCAACGGACGGTAATAAAAGAATTATGGAGATTCAACCTACAGAATTGCATCAGCGAGTACCTTTTATTGTGGGAAGCAAAAATATGGTTGAAAAAGCACTCTCTTTTGGAAATTTGAGGTAAATTTTTCGGTTTTATCTGAAAAATAATGATTGATTCAATAAATTAAGCGTAACTAATTAAGTACTTTTTTAATTACGTTAATAAAAAAGTCATACCTTTGTAGAAAATCACAATATGAAAGTAGTAAATTATACTGATTTAAGGGTTAACCTTAAGAAGTGGTTAGATTTGGTTGTTAATGATGTAGAAGAATTAATAATCAAGCGAAAAAACAACAAAGACTTAGTGGTCATATCTCTTGAAGAGTACAACTCACTAAAAGAGACCAGTTACCTATTATCTGGAAAAAATCGTGATGTTTTAATAAAATCTATCAACGAACTAAAAAGTGGTAATACTGAACAGCACGATTTAATTGATGAATGAAAATAACCTGGACTTCAACAGCTTGGAATGATTATCTTTATTGGCAATCAACCGATAAAAATAAATTAAAACGAATCAATCAACTTATAAAAGATTCTATGAGAGATCCATTCAAAGGAATTGGAAATCCAGAGCCTTTAAAACATGATTTACAAGGTTTTTGGTCTAGAAGAATAGATGGGGAACACAGATTTGTTTATTCTTTTGAAGAAAACACACTAATTATTGTAGCTTGTCGTTACCACTATTGAGTTCAAAATTGTAAATAAATGAAGAATGTCTTTACTTTTAATAACGGTCAAAAACTTGAATTACCTCCATTTGAAAAAGACGAAGAGGTTTTATGGCATGAAGAAAGCGTAAAAGTTGAGCAAATTGGTAAACCCACTACAACAGTTTTTCTCAAATCAAATATCATTGTAACACAAAAGCAAATTATTATTTCTCAGAAAAAACTTTTTTCAAAGAAAAACATTCCAAGAGTTATCATACAACATTGCGCTGAAAATAATTCAACAGTAGATTTAAAAAATCTTTCTCAAGAGGTATTTTGCTTTGCTTTTCGAATCATTCGGATATCAACTTAAGAAATGAAAATAACGAATCAATTGTTTCTATTTTTCTGAGAGGAAACACCTTAGTTCATGGTCAAAAAATTGAGTTTAAAACCCAATTTCCAGAAAATTTTGAGCAGTTATTGCTTAAACAAAAGTCTTTTTAACCACAAAGCACGCAAAGAAATTTACGCCAAGCGCACAAAGTTTTTCATTTATCGTAATTTCAAATTAAGTCTTAAAGTCTTTTGTCTTACAGACTTTAATCTTTTATATTAAAGACTCACAAGCCAAAAAATCTAAACATTAAACCTAAAGTGCATTATATCTCCATCAGCAGGGACATAAGTTTTTCCTTCTACATGAAGTTTACCTACTTCCTTGCAAGCTGCTTCAGATCCTAAGGTTACAAAATCTTCATATTTCATCACTTCTGCTCTGATGAATCCTTTCTCAAAATCTGAGTGAATCACACCAGCCGCTTGTGGAGCAGTCATTCCTCTTTCTATAGTCCAAGCTCTGACTTCTTTAACTCCAGCAGTAAAATAAGTTTGAAGGTTCAAAAGAGAGTATGCAGCTCTTATTAACTTAGCAACACCAGGTTCATCGAGACCTAAATCTTCCAAAAACATTTGACGTTCTTCATAACTCTCTAATTCGGAAATGTCTGCTTCTATTCCAGCGCCTAACATTAAAACTTCTGCATTTTCGTCTTTTACAGCTTCTTTTACTTGTTCCACAAAAGCATTTCCAGTTTTTACGGATGCTTCATCTACATTACAAACATACATTACAGGTTTGGCTGTAAGTAAGTGTAAATCATATAATAAATCCCATTTTTCTGGTTCTAGTTCCAATGCTCTTGCATTTTTTCCAGATTCTAAATGTGTTTTTAGTAAAGTATATATTTCTAAAAGTTTTGCCCCGTCTTTATCTCCTGCTTTTGCTCTCCTTTGGGCATTACCTATATTTTTCTCAACTGTTTCTAAGTCTTTTAACTGCAATTCTGTATCAATGACTTCTTTGTCTCTTACTGGATTTACGCTACCATCTACGTGCACGATATTTCCATCTTCAAAACATCTCAAAACGTGCAAAATTGCATCACATTCTCTGATATTCCCCAAGAATTGATTTCCTAGACCCTCCCCTTTAGAAGCGCCTTTTACCAGTCCAGCAATATCTACAATTTCGATTGTTGTAGGAACTACACGTTCTGGTTTTACTAATTCTTCTAGTTTGTTGAGTCTTGGGTCTGGAACTGTAATCGTACCTACATTAGGTTCGATCGTACAAAAAGGAAAATTAGCACTTTGAGCTTTTGCATTGCTCAAACAGTTAAAAAGAGTTGATTTTCCAACATTTGGAAGACCTACGATACCACATTTTAAAGCCATAATTTGTTTTGATAAGTTTGAAGTTGCAAAGAAATAAAAAAGGATTGAAATAGTTTAAAGTTAAAGGCTAAAAGTTTACTCATAACTAACAGCCAAAGACTACTTGAATAGAGACTAAAACAATCCGTGCAATTCAGCGTCTATCATTTGAATAATTTTACCTAAATCCTCTGGATTTTCGTTAAAAGAGTTGTCATCGATATCAATGATAAGTAGTTTACCTTTATCGTAAGTAGAAATCCACGCTTCGTATCTTTCGTTCAATCTTTTTAAGTAATCAATACGGATGCTTTCTTCGTATTCTACCTCTACTTTGGATATTTTGTACTAGTTTTGGAACACTTGCTCTCAGGTAAATCAATAAATCTGGAGCAGAAATAAAAAGACTCCATAAGATTAAAAGAAAAATAATTTTCGAAATCTCTAGTCATCATTAATCCCATAGAATGAAGATTGGGGGCAAAAATAAATGCGTCTTCATAAATAGTTCTATCTTGTATTACTGTCTTGGTATGCCTTGATTTCTTGAATTTGAGTAAATCTACTATTCAAATAATAGACCTGTAGATTAAAGCCCAACGTTGCATATCATCGTAAAAATCCAACAGATAAGGATTAGTATCTACATCTTCATAATGAGTCTCCCAACCGTAATGTTTTGATAATAATTCTGTTAGGGTGGTTTTCCCTGCGCCTATATTTCCTCCTATTGCTACATGCATAATATTCCAATTTTTGAAGCATCTAAGGTAGAAATAATTCTTAAATCCAAACATATTATGTTAATAAAAATAGTTTTTTTTCAGGAATGTGGTTTTTTCTTTACAATTAAAAAGGAAATCTGAATTATAAATTACGTAGTTTAACGTAACTAAATCAATTTTATCAGTTTTATATTTGTTGCCAAATCTAACTCAAACTACAACAAAATTACAAGACTATTTATGAAATGTGCACTAAGTATAATATTAACTATGGGGCTTTTGATTTTTTGGGACAATCAAAAAGATGAAAAAAAGTTAGAAAAACTCTATCAGCAGGATGCTACAAAATGTTATGAATATGCCAAGAATTGATTTCAAAAAACAGTAAAAACGCTATTCCTTATTATTATTTTTATCAGATTTCTATTGATAAATATATAAGGTAAAATTCTCAATATACCTTTTGAAGTAATGCTATAATTATGGAAATAAATTCTCAAAATACGCTGATAATTCATTATTGGAACAAAAGAAATGGGAAGAAAAACTTATTGCTATTGAAGATAATGTGTTAGAATTGATTCCCAAACTCGATGAAGAAGAGTTATCAGACAAATCCAATAAACTCCAAACACGGTTTTCGAAAATGACAGGAAAGTCTTTGAACAACAGCAATTCAAAATCTAAAGAAAAAACGGATTCTTATGCAAAAGAAACACCTTACAAATATGAAAAAGGAGAGTATTTTGGACTCCCAAAAGGGACAGAAAACATTCCTTCAACAAGCGTTACAAGCGAAAAACAACTGGTAGAAATTCTCAACAAAGCAAGAAAAGAAAAAGGATTGCAACCACTTATTTGGAATGAAGATTTGGCAAGGGCTTCAAGGTATCACGCTTACGATATGGCATCGCAAAATTATTTTACTCACGAAAGCAAAGATAGGGTAAATGGAAAACACATCACTTTGGGAAGCGCTTTTGATAGAATAAAATTGTTTTATAAAGACTCTTTTGTAAATACAGAAAACATTGCCGCAGGAAATGAAAGTCCTCAGGCGACTTATATGCAGTGGTATAATAGCAAAGGGCATTATGAAAATATGTTCAATCCCGAAAGTAAGTATGTAGGTGTTGGTTTCTATTTTGACCCCAATAGTAATTGGAAATCTTACTGGGTATTTTGTACAGCGAGATGAATAAAATAACAAACTCAATAACTCAAAACCTCCCCAATCTTCTTTCCTACTTTTTCGGCATTAGGTAACAAAGTAAATTCCAAAACTGAGTTTAAAGGAATGGCAGGAGTATCTATAGAACCGACTATCTCAACAGGAGCATCCAAGTCTTTGAAGCAATTTTTTTGAATTCTTGCCATTAACCCTAATGAGAAACTACATTCCACAGATTCTTCTGTTACAATAATTACCTTGTTGTGCTTTTTGGCAGCTGTATACATTGCTTCTTCATCTATTGGGTTCAGTGTTCTCAAATCAATGATTTCGACTTGCCCTTTGTATTGTTTTTCGGCTTCCAAAGTCCAATAAACGCCTCTTCCATAGGTTATCACCGCTACAGATTCGCCATTTTCTACTTTGCTTGGGTCTGCTTCCAAAACGGTTCTTGCTTTTCCAAAAGGAATGACATAATCTTCGTCTGGTTCAATGGTTTTAGCACCTTCTGTACCTTTTATTTTACTCCAATACAAACCTTTGTGCTCGAAAATTACTACTGGATTGGGATCGTAGTAAGCAGACTTTAGCAAGCCTTTCAAATCGGCTCCTGTGCTTGGATAAGCGACTTTCACACCTCTTATATTCGTCACCACAGATTCTACACTCGAAGAATGGTAAGGACCACCCGAACCGTAAGCGCCAATTGGAACTCTCAAAATCATACTTACTGGCCATTTACCGTTAGATAAATAATAAGAACGACTCACTTCTGTAAATAATTGATTCAATCCAGGCCAAATATAATCTGCAAACTGTACTTCTACAATAGGCTTTAGACCTACAGCAGACATTCCAACAGTACTTCCTATAATAAATGCTTCTTGAATCGGGGTATTGAAAACTCTATTATCGCCAAAAGTTTGCGCCAAGGTGGCCGCTTCTCTAAAAACACCGCCTAATCTTCTTCCAACATCTTGTCCGTAAAGCAAACATTCTGGATGAGCAGACATTAATTCTCTAATCGCAAAAAGTGCAGAATCTACCATTACTGTTGGTTCTTTTCCTGCGGGGGCTCTTTCTCCTTTTTCTTCTGTAATGGGAGTAGGAGCAAAAATATAATCTGTCAAATCCTCTGGTCTTGGATCTTCCTCTTTCAATGCTTTTTGATAATCTTCAGCCACTAAATTTTTGGCTTCGCTGTATATTTCATCCAACTCCGATTGAGATATTCCCGCTTCCAAAAGTTGATTCACCAATATTGGAAAAGGATCTCTTGTTTTGGCTTCTTCCAAATCATCTCTATACCATTCCATTCTCACACCAGAAGTGTGATGATTCAAAAGTGGCACTTTAGCGTGGATTAAAAAGGGTCTTCTTTCAGTTCTCACAGTTTCGAAAACTTCTTCCACGGTTTGGTAGCATTCTGTAAAGTCGCTTCCATTGATGGTTCTTACTTCCAGACCTTTAAAACCTTTGGCAAAATGTGTAATGTCTTGCGCTCTGATTTCGTCTGCGCTTGCAGAAATATCCCAATTGTTATCTTGAACCAAGAATACAATAGGCAATTGTTTCAAACAAGCCATTTGAAAAGCCTCTGAGACTTCTCCTTCTGTACAAGAAGCATCGCCCAGAGAACAAACTACAACTGGTTTTTCTTTCAAATCTTCTGCAAGTCCTTCTTGTTCTTTGTATTGAATTCCCATCGCAACACCTGTAGTAGGGATGGCTTGCATTCCTGTAGCCGAACTTTGATGTGGAATTTTGGGCATATCTGGTCTATTCAAACTTGGGTGAGAATAATAGGTTCTTCCGCCAGAAAATATATCGTTTCTTTTTGCCAAAACTTGTAACATCAACTCAAAAGGGGTGATGCCAATTCCCAAAAGGATGCTATCATCACGGTAGTAAGGCGCAACAAAATCTTGAGGAAGCAACTGCATTCCAGTGGCTAACTGAATCGCCTCGTGACCTCTAGAAGTAGCGTGAACGTATTTTGCGGTGATGGCTTTATTTTCTTCGTAAAGTTCTGTCAAACATTTTGCGGTACTCATTAAGCGATAAGCATTGAGCAAAATTGCAGTATCAACAGTTGATTTTGGGGATTTTGTAGTCTTCTTTGCAGGTGCTGAAGTTGCCATTTATTGTAAAGTTTTTATATAAATCTCTAAATTATTGTGCAATTTACAAAAAAATCAATTGAATCATTTAGTTTTTTGCAAAAAATTAGATTTTGATTGGGAAAGAATTTTCTTGTTTGGGGTTCGGAGTTTGATGTTCGGAGTTTTTTGGACTCAAATTCATAACCTACTACTCCGCTTATTCACTTACTAAAATAACTAAAAACACCGAACTACGAACACAATTTTTTCTTTAAAAAATTGAAACTTGCCCTGACTTTGTTACAAGAAAATGAAAAATATACCCTGACTTTGTTACAAGAAAATACAAAAAATGCCCTGACTTTGTTACAAGAGTAAAAATAAATTTGTTACTTTGTGATGAAATTTAGATTTAAAAATGCAACGAAAAGCCTTAAAAGAACTCCTAAAATGGAAAGAAAACCCCAATAGAAAGCCCTTAATTTTAAGAGGAGCTAGACAAGTTGGCAAAACCACGTTGATAAAACAGTTTTCTTCAAATTACAAACAGTATATATATTTGAATCTTGAGAAACCAGAAGATGTAGTTTATTTTGAAGATTTAGATAATGTAAAAGATATTTTAGGAGCCATTTTTTTAAAATTCGAATTGAACTATGATGCATCCAACACACTTTTATTTATAGATGAAATACAAGAAAGCCCCAAAGCTATTGCTTTATTGAGATATTTTTATGAGGAATATCCAGAATTACATATAATCTCAGCAGGTTCATTACTGGAATTTTCTTTAAGTCAAATTAAGAGTTTTCCTGTAGGCAGAGTAAGTTTTATGTATTTATTTCCGCTAAACTTTGAAGAATTTTTAAATGCAAAAGGTAAAACTAATGCTTTGGATGTTTTAAATCAGATTCCACTTCCTTCATCAGCGCACAGCACCCTTTTAGATTATTTTCACGATTATGCTATAATAGGAGGAATGCCAGAAGTTGTTCAGCAGTATGTTTCTAACGACAGTATGATAGGGCTTTTCGAAATATATGAAAGTATTTGGAGCACTTATAAAAGTGATGTAAAAAAATACGCAAAATCGGCAACTGATGAAAGGATAATTTCTCATATTATTTCGTCAGCACACAATTTTTTGGATACAAGAGTTACATTTCAAAATTTTGGAAATTCAAACTATAAATCTCGTGAAGTTGGAGAAGCATTTAGAAGTTTAGACGATGCTAAAATACTACAACTTATTTATCCAACAACAGATGTTGATTTTCCTTTAAAAAGTGACTTAAGAAAAAAACCACGAATTCAGTTTTTAGATATTGGATTGGTCAATTTTTCGTTAAATATTCAACACGAACTCATAGGAATGAAAGATTTAAGCAATGCTTTTAAAGGCGCTTTAATTCCTCAAGTGATTACGCAGGAAATAATGTCATTAAATGTGTTTAGTTTTCACAAACCTCATTTTTGGGTAAGAGAAAAAAAACAATCCTCTGCAGAAGTGGATTTAATAATTCCATACAAAAGTAAACTCATTCCCGTAGAAATTAAATCTGGACCTGTAGGGAAATTAAGATCTCTACATCAGTTTATGGAACAGTGCCCACATCAATATGCAGTAAGAATGTATGCGGGGAAACTAGAAATAAACAAATTAAAAACACCGCTTGGAAAAGAGTTTTATTTATTAAACCTTCCCTATTATTTGGGGATTAAAATAAATGAATACATCGAATGGTTTATGAATCAAAAAATCGAATAAAAAACACTATTTCATTGAAAAAAACTACCTTTACATCCCAAATGATTTTGAAATATGGCGGAGACATTTTTAGTAAATACATCAATCAGTAAAAAAGAACAATATAAAAATGCTTTATTGCAATTAGAAGCACTTACTGAGGGAGAAGGTGATTGGATTGCAAATGTGAGTAATGTTATGGCTTGTTTGAAATATGGTTTTGGTTTTTTCTGGGTAGGCGTTTATCTTGTGAAAGATGGAGCATTGGTTTTAGGTCCTTTTCAAGGGCCTTTGGCTTGTACAAGAATTCCCAAAGGAAAAGGCGTTTGCGGAAAATCGTGGGAATTAAATGAAACACTTTTAGTTCCTGATGTGGAAGCATTTCCAGGTCATATTGCTTGTAGTTCGGATTCAAAATCGGAAGTGGTCGTGCCATTGTTTGACAATAATCAAGAAGTAATAGGCGTTTTGGATGTGGACAGCGACAAACTCAATGATTTTGATGAAGAAGATCAATTTGGATTGGAGCAAATAGGAATATTAATAAGTAAAATTATCACTTCTTGAGACATCTTCTTTTTATTATTATTTCTGCGCTTTTATTTTTAAAATGTGCCCAGCAAACTCTAATCACGGGAGGAGAAAAAGACACCACTCCACCAATGGTTGATACTTTGAAAATGGAAGAACCCAAAAACGGAAGCACGAATTTTTCGAGCCCAAATATTGTCATTCATTTTAACGAATTGATTGCGCTCAAAAATCCTGACAAACAAATCATCATCACACCATTTTTAGATAAAACACCTGATATTTATACCAAAGGTAAAAAGTTGATGATTGACTTTAAAGAACCACTCCAAACAAATACCACTTACATTATCAATTTTGGAGATGCTATTATCGACAACACCGAAGGAAATATTTTTTCGAATTACAAATATGTTTTTTCAACGGGAAGTTTTATAGATTCGCTTCAATATAATGCTTTTGTTTATGACGCTTTTACCAAAAAACCAGAAAAAGATATTCTTGTTTTATTGTATAAAGATGAAAGTGACTCAGTAGTGCAAAAAAAGAAACCTACCTACTTTGGCAAAACCAATGCTCAAGGATTGTGTAATATTCAAAACATTGCTGAGGGCAACTACAAAGTGGTAGCCTTGGAAGATAAAAATGGGGACTACAAATTTCAAATAAAAGAAGAAAAAATTGGTTTTATCAACAAACGATTTGATGCCAAAAATGATACTATTGCAGATACAATTGGCGTTTTTTCACATCGACCTGATCTTTTTGAAATCACCACATCCGCACTGAGAAAAAACGGAAAAGGATTGATTGTAATGAACCAAAGATTGGATAAATCAAAGCCAGTTTTTGAAGATTCTGTTTTGAATTTATTCCTAAAGAATGAATTTGAACTTTCTGCAACAGAAGACAGTATTTTTTATTGGATAAATCCCAAAGTAGGCCCTCAACCTAAGTATGGAATGGCTGTGCAAGGGTCAAAAAAAATAAATACCAACATCAAATTGCCAGAAGATACAACAATGACATTTACCACCAATGCTTTGGAAGGTTTGAAACCTCAGGAAGATTTGTTTTTTATATTTTCTCAACCTATCGAAACGATAGACGAAAGTAAAATAAGCATCACTAAAAATGAAGAAAATGTTCCTTTCGAAAAAGTGCAAACGGCTCTAAACAAAATTGTTTTTGCTGCTGCTTATGATGAGGAATCGCTTTATACATTTGAGGCACTTCCGGGGGCTTTTACGAGTTATTATGGTGTAAAAAACGATACGCTTGGCGCTGTTTTTGAACGAAATAAAGCTGGGAAATACGGTAATATTATGCTTTCAGTCGATGTAAATGGTGAACATCCATTTATTTTGGAATTACTACAAAGTGACAAGCCTCTTTACAGCAGGAAATTAACCGCAGAAGAATTAAAGAAAGTAAACTTCACGCATTTAAAAAGCGGAAAATATGCTTTACGACTAATATTTGATACCAACGAAAATGGCTTTTGGGATACAGGAGATTATTATCAAAACCTCCAACCAGAACGAATTGAATATTACACCGAACCCATAGACCTTAAAACAGGTTGGGATATTGAAATCAAATGGGAGTTTAGATAACGTTCGGGGTTCGGAGTCAAGACGAAGTGCTTAATACATTTTACGTCTGCGGATATCCTAAAGTTAAAAAAATCGAATATCTTTGTAGAAATGGAATCAGAAGATTATACATATTATCCCCCAAAACCTGAAATCAACGAGAAGAATACAGCGAGCATAATTAAGACGATTATTAGTTTGCTCGCCTTTATCTTGTTGTTTATGTTTTTGCCTGTTTCCGTCAACTTTATTTTCTTAGTGGTTTTGGTGTTGTTTCTTCACGAGATGGGACATCTCATAGCGATGAAGTCTTTTGGGTATGAAGATGTGGGAATGTTTTTTATTCCATTTATTGGCGCTGTAGTAACGGGAAGAAAAGAAGAAATGAGTCAATTACAGCGCATTATTATTGTCCTTGCAGGTCCATTGCCTGGAATATTGATTGGAATTGGCTTGATAATGGGGGTTCAACTTTTCGATTTGAACCCATATTTTTTGGTGTATGGAACGATGTTTATCGGATTGAATATTTTGAATTTAATTCCTATTGATCCACTAGATGGAGGAAGATTATTTGAGTTGATTTTCTTTTCGTTCAATGAAAAAGCCAAGTTGGTCTTTCATATTTTATCCTCATTATCCTTAGTAGTTTTGGGTATGTATTTCGAATCTTATCCTATTATGATTTTGGGAGCATTTTTGCTAACTAGAGTTTCTTCGCATCTCAAGATTATTAAAATTAGAAAAAGACTTTCGCTGCTAGAAATACCTTTGGAAACTTCATACGGCAACCTTTCAGATAGTGATTATTGGAAAATAAGAAAAGAGTATATTCATATTTCCAAATTAGAAAATATATTAGAGCCAGACGCAAAGGAATATGACGAAAAGGAAGAAGTTTTAGCACCTGCTATTCGAAATTTATTACATACGCCTGTAAAGAATGATGTTAGTTTTATGGGTAAATTGATAGTCGCTTTGATTTGGGCTGGATCTTTTGTAGCAAGTTTTTATGCTGTCTATCCAATTCTTAAAAAATTACAAGAACTTTTTCTTGGATAATTGATGAAGGTTTTTGATTTCATAGAGCGCAATAAATTCAGTGTTTTGGGCACATTAGCATTTCATGTTTTTATATTTGTTTGGAGCAATTGGCATGTCATTGAAACAGCAGTTCCTCAACCCGAAAAAGAGCGTGTAGTTGCTGTTATGGATTTTTCAATTGACAAGCCGGAAAAAAAAGAACCAGAAATCAATCCAGATGACCCAAACCAAATAGTTCCCAATGAAAACAATGCACAAATGGAAAATGTGAGCGCCAATGTTTCTCAGGAAAAAACTACTTATACCAATTCTAACGCTAGTAACTTCAGTAAAGCACAAGCAGAAAAAGAAGTTTGGGAAGAACTCAAGGCAATGGAAGCCGCTGAGTTCAACGCTTTACAGCAAGGCAAAACGATATCTGATAAAACTTCTAAAAACCAAGAGAACAACGAAAATGAAGTCAGCCAAAACTTGGTAAAAGAAAATGTCGAAAAAAATGACAAAGCAGGTTATGGAATGGATGTAGTGGCAAGTGTCTATTTTGAACTCAAAGGAAGAAACCTTTTATCAGATAAAAAGCCTTCTTATGTCTGTAAAAATGAAGGAATAGTAAGGGTGATAATTAAAGTAAATCAAAAAGGACAAGTGGTGAGTAAAGCGATTGATGAGAGTAAAACCAATACACAAAATGAATGTCTAAGAAATGCTGCTTTGGAGTATGCTGGTTTGTGGAAATTCAATCAAAACTTTAATGATGAAATTCGAAAACAAGGCTGGATAGAATTTAGATATAAGGCACAGTAGTATTGATTTGTACAATTTTCATCCAAAACAAGTTAAGATTCACTGTAATAATTTTGTCTTTATTCACTTCTCATTCTTTAAAGAATCAGTAACTTTAACGCCAATTAAAATTCATCAAAATCAATCAAATCCTTTGACACTAGGAATCATTATAACATTGTGTACGCTTGTTCTTATTGCGTATGTTTTTGACATTACTTCTGGCAAAACAAAAATACCACCAGTAATTTTACTGCTTTTATTAGGTTGGGGAGTGAAAGAAATTGGCAAGTACTTTCATTTCGAAATTCCAGATTTACAGCCTGTACTTCCTGTTCTGGGCACAGTGGGCTTAATTCTCATAGTGTTGGAAGGCTCATTGGAATTGGAGTTTAATAAGAGCAAATTAAAAGTACTAAGACAATCCTTTTTTGTGGCTGTTTTTCCATTGCTTACCTTGAGTTTTATTTCGGCTTATGTGTTTTATTACTACGGTGGATACAATTACAAAGATGCTTTGGTAAACTCTATCCCGTTGTTTATCATTAGTAGCGCTATTGCCATTCCAAGTGCTAAAAATATTGCAAAGTCCAATAAAGAATTCGTCACCTTCGAAAGTAGTTTGTCTGATATTTTAGGCGTAATTCTTTTTAACTTTTTTGTGGTAAACGCAACCATTGGAGTTGATTCCTTTCTGCATTTTGGATTGGAGTTGCTCATTATGATTGCAATATCTTTTGCTGCTTCTGTACTTTTAGCCTATTTATTGAGTAAAATCAAACACAATATTAAGTTTATTCCCATCATTATGTTGCTGATTATTATTTATGCAATATCCAAAATTTATCACCTTCCTGCATTGATTTTTATTGTTGTTTTTGGTTTGTTTTTGGGAAATTTAGACGAATTGAAAGGAATCAAGTGGATTAAGAAATTAAAACCAGAAATATTAAACCGAGAGATTCATAAATTTGGTGAAATTACTGCAGAAGCTACGTTTCTCATCAGAACACTTTTCTTCTTACTCTTTGGCTACTTGATTAATATAGAAGAATTAACCAACACCAATACATTGATGTGGTCATTAAGCATTTGCGGAGGTATATTTTTAGTGCGTTTTATTCAGTTAAAAGTATTTAAAATTGATTTGCTCCCTCTTTTGTTCATTGCACCTAGAGGATTAATAACCATCTTGCTCTTTTTGTCAATTCCTTCTGATCAAAGTATTAGTTTGGTAAACAAACCTATGATACTTCAAGTCATTATCATCACAGCACTGGTCATGATGATTGGGTTGATGTTTAACAAAAAAACAGTAAGTGAACCTTTGGAAGATGAAGCAGATTTAGCACTTGAAACTACTGAAGAAGAGTAGAATTTAGTTCAAAAAAAAGCGAGTAAATTTCTTAGAAACTTACTCGCTTTAATATTATTTTAGAAAGAAAAATTTACTTTTTCCAAGCAGTGATGGTTTCTTCGATATAATTCGCCCATCCTTTTTCTTCAGCATCATTTGCCATTTTCATTGCTTGTTCGGCTAATTTAATTGCTTCTTTTTTGTTGCCTTGAGCTTCAATAATGCTCGCTTTAAGAAATACGTTTCCGTGGTACTCTTTCACTTTAATCGACTTTTCGATGTGCTCTAAAGCCATTTTCAAATCACCTTTTGCGTCTTTTTGATAAGCAGCAGATCTGTAATATACTTTTTCAAGGTCTTTACCTTCTTTAATCGCAGCAGCAATATTTTCTTCAGCAGCTTTGTCAGTATCTAATGTAAAAGGAACTACCAATTTAGTTTTTTCCCAAGCCATTACGATATTTGCTCCATTTGCCGTAATATCTTCAATCGTGATAGAAAAGGTTTCTACTAAATCTGTTGATTTTGGAGCAACTTCCATTGTTACTACATTTTTGGCTTCGTCATAGTTTCCTGTTCCCCACTGTTCAGTATCTGAATTAATTACCACTTTCCAGTTTCCTTTTTCAGCAGGAATAGCAAATACTGCATAGCTTCCAGGTTTTAATGTTTGTTTTCCAAACATCATCTCTCTATCGGTAGTAAGATTAGTTGCTTTATTCGCTCCTAATCTCCATACTTTGTCGTATGCAACCAATTCTCCGAATACTTTTCTTCCTTTTACAGATGGTCTAGAATATTCAATTTTAATATTGGTCAAACCTACTTGTTGCTCAATTGTTGCAGAAGGACTTGGTTTTGGTAAATCTTGAGCATTTGCTCCTAAAAGACAAAGGGATAGAAATCCCGTGATGATCATTTTTTTCATTTTTACTGTTTTATTTTATTATTAATTATAAGTTGAAAAGACATAGAAAGTAGTATAACAAACAAACTACCAATAAGGTTGTACCAAAGATACCCAATTTCAAAGTCATCAACCATTTTTGTGGTGATAAATGTGGAAACGACAACTATTTCTGCTATTATTGCTGCGATGAAAGTGGGGCCAGCGCTTATTTTTTTAAAGAAAAAAGCAACCAAAAACACACCTAAAATTGTTCCGTAGAATAAAGAGCCTAAAATATTTACCAATTCAATTAGATTTTCGAATAAGCCCGCAATAAGTGCCACAAAAATGGCAACGCCTCCCCAAATTACTGTGATAAATCTACTGGTTCTTACTTCGTCTTCGTTTTCTCCTTTTTTGAAATATTTTCTATAAAAATCTACTGTTGTAGTGGATGCCAAAGCATTAAGTTCGCCCGCTGTGGAAGACATGGCGGCAGAAAGAATCACAGCAAGCAATAAGCCTATTAATCCGTGAGGTAAATATTTCAAAACAAAACTCAAGAACACGTAATCGCCATCTTTACTGTTGTAATTTTTGTCCAAAATCATCAATTGTTCTTGGTAGTCTGCTCTTATTTGCAATTGCTCCAAGTGTAATGCTTTGATGTCTTGCATTTTTTCGATGCTAGGGGCTTCTTTGTAGGAAAACATCAACTCCTTTTTTTCTTCAAAAACCAATCGGTAATCTTTCTCTTTTTCTAGTAATTCTGGATCTTGCAAAACTGTTTTTGAAACATCAGAATCATTAAAGATAATTGGTGGCTGATTGAATTGATAAGCCACAAAAAGCATTACACCCACAAATACAATAAAAAATTGCATCGGAATTTTAAAAATACCATTAAACATCAATCCCAGCCTTGATGCTTTGAGACTTTTGCCCCCTAGGTATCTTTGTACTTGCGATTGGTCTGTTCCAAAATAAGATAGAAAAAGGAAAAATCCACCTGTTAAACCAGCCCAAATGTTATATTTTTCTTTGACATCAAAGTCATAATTTACAACTTTCATTTTGCCTAATTCTCCAGCCATATTTACACTTTCGGTGAATGAAAAGTCTGCTGGAATGGCTTTCAATATATAATAAAAAGCAATAAACATTCCTGTCATAATAATTCCCATTTGCCACTTTTGAGTAAGTGAAACGGCTCTACTTCCTCCAGAAACAGTATAAATAATCACCAAAATCCCAATACCCACACAAGTGAGTTTCAAGTCCCATTCAAACAAACTCGACAAAATAATAGCAGGTGCATAAATGGTAATTCCTGCTGCTAATCCTCTTGAAATTAAAAACAACAAAGCCGTATAAGCCCGGACACGATAATCAAATCTATTTTCTAAAAATTCGTAAGCAGTAAAAACCTTGAGTCGATAGTAGATGGGTAGAAAAAATACTGCAATAAATATCATTGCCAAAGGCAGTCCAAAATAGAACTGAACGAATCCCATTCCAGATTCATAACCTTGACCTGTAGCCGATAAAAAAGTAATCGCACTGGCTTGTGTTGCCATGATAGAAAGCCCAATCGTGTACCAGTTTTCTTCGTTGTTTCCTTTTAAATAACTTTCTAAAGTTGCGTTTTTTCTGGTTTTCCACGTTCCGTACCAAACGATGGCAGTCAAAGTCAATAATAATATAGTCCAATCAATCCAACTCATAACAAAATCTAATCAAACGAAAATGTAATCCATGAATAAATAATGATTTGCAAAACCAATAAGATGACAAGCATCCAATACATTCGATTCCATTTTGTTGGGTCTTTAATTTCCTCCATAACTCAACATATTTGCAAATAATCTGTAAGCACCTTCTACACCTGCTGGAAGTTGTCTAAAAAATGAAATTCCTGTGTAAATAAATTGTCCTTTTCCATGTTTGGCAACAATGAGCGCACCTTCTAAAGATTCTTGACCTTTATCATTCCATGAAAGTAGCGTTTCATATTTTGCATCCCAATTGTCGGCAAAGTACAATCCTCTTTCTTGCACCCAATCTTCAAAATCTTTTTCAGTAATAGAATTGGGATAATTCAAAATAGGATGTTTTTGGTTTACAAAAGATACTTTTGCATCTTCCTCAGTGACTCTTCCTCTAGAAACATCAAAAGGATAAGGCCCTAATTGCATTTCTTTTACGCTTTTGGTGGAAGTGTTGTATTGGACAATCAAATTTCCACCTTGACTTACATAATCCATCAATTGTTGATGAAAGAAGTCCAATTCTGGTTTCACATTGTAAGCTCTTATTCCCACTACAATAGATTGAAAATCATTCAATGAAGTGGTTTTTATATCTTCTACTTCTATTACTTTTACATCAAATCCTAATTGAGAAATTGCTTGTGGCACTTTGTCTTCTACACCTTTGATATATGCAATTTTTCCTTCTTTGATTTTTGAGTCAATCTTTACTAATTTCAATTGGTCGTCTGTAAAATAAGTTTGAGTTGGAATATGATCATAACTTATTTCTCTGAAATGTTTGATGCTTTCTTGATTTGCATTTAGTAATATCAGTTCTCCATTTACAGCATTGGAATTGGGTTTTAGGACAACTTCAATATACTTTTCGTTGTGTTTGTTTTGAATATCAATCTCAAAAACCTTGGGTGTTGCTTCCCAATTTTGAGGAAGTTTGAGATGAATTTTTTCTTTTAAATTATCTTGAAAACTGTGCACCTTTATTTTAAGTTTTTTTTCAGTTCCAATTTTGGAAATAAGTGCCGTTTCTTCAATAGAAATTGCCATATTGGGCGTAAAAACAATATCTCTTTTTTTCTCACCATAAGCCGGGTCGCTCCATTTATAAATCCCATTGATAGGATATTCAAAAGAAGCACCTTCTATGTTTAATTTTACTGTTCCTTCTATGGAATTTTTAGAAGTTGGATTACCAATTAGTGAAACATTGGTGACATCAAAAAGGTTTTCATAAGGATTTTGTAGCCAGTAAGGGGCGAATGTATTCGAATTTGCTTTGATGGAAATATTGTTATTTACAATTTGATTGAATGAAAGCGTTTTATTTTCAGGAACAAAAGCAGTTCCATTGATGGTAATTTCCTCCACAGAAACTTGAGATTTAGAACGGTTGATGGCTTCTAAGTTCAACTTTACATCTTCATTCAATGCAAAACTAAAATCTTCTCCAAGGAGTTCGATATGTAATCCCAAACAATTGACAATCAATGTTTGGCAAAGTGATAATTTTTCTTCTCTTAGATAATCATCTTTGATGTTTTGTAATTTTTTGTAAATGCTTAATAGCGGTTTTACATTGTTTCTAACATCTTTGAAATCAAAATTTTGAATAAGAGTATTAAACTCATTTTCAAGCTCTTTGGAGACAACACTACTCCAAGTTCTGGTAGGTTTTTCAAAAAAACTGTTCTTTAATTTTTCGCCAGATAAGTATTGAAAATATTCCTCTTTTGCGCCTCTTTCAATCAAAGATCCAAAACCTTGACATTTATGCTGACTTCTGGCTAAAGTTCCAATTTCATTATAAGATTTCCCAATAGTTGGATTGTAATCTCCAATGTCAAAAATTAAATATTCATCGTTATTTTGGGCGGTAACTTCAATATCTTTAGACCACCAATAACTCGTATTCCAATAAACAGAAGTGGTATTCCAAGTCCCTAAATCTTTAATTTGATTGGGTAAGAAATCTTTGTCAGCAGCTAATTTGGAAGCTTCAATTGCCAGCAATGCCGAAGCGGTGTGATGTCCGTGTCCTGCTCTTTCGTCTGGTGGAAATCTAGTGATGATAACATCTGGTTTAAATTTTCTAATCACGCCAACAACATCTGAAACAATTTCTTCTTTTTCCCATTTTTCAAAAGATTCTTCAGCCGATCTCGAATAACCAAAATCTACGGCACGAGAAAAAAACTGTTTGGCGTTGTCAATACTTCGTGCTGCTAATAACTCTTGAGATCTCAAAATCCCAAGGTTTGCCCCCAGTTCTTCTCCAATAAGATTTTGTCCTCCATCACCTCTGGTCAAAGATAGATAAGCGGTTTCTGCTTCTTCACCTAAAGAAAGCCAAGCTAAAGCTCTTGTGTTTTCATCGTCAGGATGCGCAGCTAAGTACAGAACACGCTTTAAAGAGGCTAATTTTTTTAAATCTAAATACAGTTCCGATGAAGTTTGCTGTGCGAAAGCATTAAAACAAATAATAGGAAGTAAAAAAAAGATAAAATATCTCATTGTTTTGTTTTTCAATTTTTTAAGTTGTTTTTATAAACAACGAGTGGCAAATTTAATCGTTAAAAGTCTTACTGACCATTAAAAAA
The DNA here is from genome assembly GCA_018401455.1 of Flavobacteriales bacterium. Taxonomy (GTDB): domain Bacteria; phylum Bacteroidota; class Bacteroidia; order Flavobacteriales_D; family Parvicellaceae; genus Parvicella. The sequence continues at coordinate 7,108 of JAGYKU010000001.1, read as the reverse complement.
GAAGTCAACTTTCTTTTGGATGGTTTCGTGCAAGTACGAATTTGCTGCAATAATCTCGCCACCTTTTATGAAATTTTCGCCATTGCTAAAGTCAGAAATTTTTCCTCCTGCTTGCTGAACGATAAATGCTCCAGCTGCTACGTCCCAAGGTTGAAGCGCATATTCGTAAAATCCATCAAACCTTCCCGAAGCAACATAACACAAGTCCAAAGCGGCAGCTCCAATTCTTCTTACACCTCTGGTTTCTTTCATAAAAAATTTCAAGATATCAATGTAATTTTCCATTTTCGAAAAATCATCATAGGGAAAACCTGTTGCCAAAAGTGAAGTTTTCAAACTGTTTTTGTCACTTACATGTATTTCGTTCTCGTTGCAATAAGCAGGACTGCCTTTCCATGCAAAAAAACATTCTTTATTGTTGGGTTCGTAAACGACTCCCATAATAGTTACTCCTTTATATTGAAGCGCAACGCTTGTACAATACGCAGGAATGCCATGCACATAATTGGTAGTTCCGTCTAGTGGATCAATAATCCAAATAAAATCATTATCCAGATTACTATTGGCGCCTTCTTCTCCCAAAATTCCACTGTTTGGAAGTATGCGAAGTAGTTCTTTTACAAATTTTTCTTCTGAGGTTTTGTCAACATAAGAAACGAGATTATTAAAAGATTTTGTTTCCCTTGCCTTTGAAAATTTCTTTCTTTCCTGCCACATCCAATCCCCGATGCTTTGGCTAACTGCTACTACTTCCTTGCAAATTTTCTGGTAATCCATTTTTCTTTTATTTTTGATAAAAGTAAGGATATTTAGCCAAAAACTAAAAACAGAATAAAAGTTGTAATTTAGGTGTTTGGAAGAAAATAGAAATACAAACGAAAGGATTGACTTTGTCGAACTTTGTTTAGTGCAGGAGCAGGGGAGGCAGGGGGATTAATCAAAGAATAACTGTAATGGAAGAATTAAATGACACTATGGAGTACATTTATATGTTTTGCAAAAATATATTGAATGAAAATCATCCTCTGATACATACTTTTTTTAATTACATCAGGCTTTATATATAATTTTATTTCAATTTACTGTTAACTTTTACAATATTATAATTATTGCTGATAAAAACTATGTTATGAATTTAAAAGTTGACATTTTTGCCTCAATATTTATTCTTGTAGTAAATTATTATTTTGTAAAAAGAAGAAAAAGTATTAGTTCTAGTAATACAGTTTTAAGATTACATAAACTCATTGCCCTAATTATTTATCTTTTCTGTTTCATTACTCCTGGATTTTGCTTGGGGTTTCACAAATAGATTAAAGTTCCATTTAGCCAACCACTAGCCCCAAGACACCAGCCAATATAATAAGAAGGGCTACTACCCCCTTCTGGTGCCTTCCAGGAAACTTCGAGTTTTGCGCAACAACATGAATTTCAAAAATTACCTTAATTTTGTTTGGGTCTTGTCTTGTATCAAAAACAGCATAAACAACGATGTCATTGTTGGCCTTATTGTTCGTAAATAGCTACAAAGGAAAGTTTTTTACAATTGCCTGTCTTTGTTCTTTATAAATTTTCTGGTAGGTTGTAGGATTAATATCAATAGTATAAAAACAATCTTCTAAAAAGCACTTAAAAGCGTTCTCCAAGTCCTTCAGATTTATTTTCCTTACCAACGGTATGCCTCAGTGATTTCTTGGTCTGCTTCCTGCTTGACAATTAAATTGTAGTTTGTCATTTCTTTGCTCTTGCTCTTTCTTTGACTTCGTCCCAAGAAAATGATTTGCTTGCTCCTGGTAAATGGGCTACTTTTCTTTGGTCAAGGATTGATTTTGAACATCTGTTAAGTAGGTAATCATTAACATTCTCTTCAAGAACAATATCTTCAGATCACGAATGAGTTTAAGTAAAGCCAAAACCTTTTATTAAATTTTTATTAGCCAAAGTAAATGAGGCTCATAGGTTTGTTCAGCGTTGAAAATTAGAAAAGTTTAACTACATTTTATCTTTTATGGTTCAAAGACTGTTGTTTAACAACTTGATTTGTATTCAAAGATAGTATTTTTATATGGAATCAATAGGTTTTTGCTTAAAAATTTTACTCATCTTGTTCATTCTATCTTTGTATTGTATTATAATGTCGCTTTAAAATCCTCCCTCAACCACTTCGCTACATCTTTTGCAAAATAACTCGCAATCAATTTGGCGCCTGCTCTTTTGAAAGCAATAATACTTTCCAAGACCACTTCTTTTTCTTCCAACCATCCTTGAACCACTGCGGATTTATCATTTATAGTTTTCCTGATACACAGAAATCGGAACTTCTTGATTGGCAATATCTCTCACGATATCTAAATAAGCCATTCCGGGTTTCACCATCACAATGTCTGCCTCCTTCGTCAATGTCGGAAAGTACTTCTTTGATGGCTTCCAGCCTGTTAGCCCGGGATCCATTTTGATAGGTTTTTTTTTTGTCTTTTATAATGATCCTAACACTGGGCAGATCAAAGCATCTCTAAACGGGCCCAAATGAAATGAAGAAGCATATTTGGCGCTATAACTCATGATTCCAACATGGGTAAAATTTCGCTATCCGAGTTGTGTTCTTATCGCTCCCTACTCTACCGTCCATCATGTCGGAGGCGCTACAAATCTGCTCCTGCTTCTGCATTGAGACAATGCCATTTTGATAATATAGCAACTGTTTTGTCGTTCACTACTTCGTTTTCAATCACACCATCGTGACCAAAAAGATGAATAAGGATCCAAAGCCACATCTGTCATTACAACCAGTTGTGGTGCAATATTTGATATGCTTTACGGTTCTTTGCATCAATCCATTGGGATTTAGGCTTCCAGTTCCTTCGTTGTCTTTGAGTTTTTCGGAACTTTTACGAATACAAAACCGATTTTAAACCCAAAGCAACAATGGTTTCGATTTCTTTGGTGAGTTCGTCAAGAAACTAAAACGAAAATAATTCGGCATGGAGGCGATTTCCTCTTTGATATTTTCTCCTTCTACAACAAAAAGAGGTACAATAAAGTCATTTACAGAAATAGAGGTTTTCTCTTACAATATCTCTCTCAAAAGGACTCGTTCTTAATCTTCTATGTCTGTTGTTCAATTCCATTATACGTATGCTCTTTTTCGTGGGTCAAAACTTCAACTAATTCGTGTTCAGGGTTCCAATTTCTGGATGGTGATCCGTATCTCCATTGCACGTGAGGGGGCAAACTCATCAAGATGCTTTCAATTCTACCGTTGGTTTCAAACCAAATAGCGTACCTCTGTCGTGTACTAAAATTCAAACTCTACATATATCTTCCTCTTCTGATTTCTTGCCAGTCTCTTTGTTCTTGTGAATAAGATATATTTTTCTTTTACTTACGATAGGTAAATAGCAATTTAGAAGTTATTTCCTGCTTCTTTTACAAATGCATAAAGTTGCTCTTGCGTCATTTCTTCATTTTCTGAAAGGTAATCGAAAGATACCACCTATGCCTCTTGCTTCATTTCTGTGGGAGTTGAAAAAATATTCATCACACCATTTTTTGAATTTCGCATAATAATCTTTATGATGATTGTCACAAAATGTTTTACAAACTCGATGAAAATGAACCGCATCTTCCTCAAAAGTAGTAAGGTTAAATCTTGCCCTCCACCGAACCAGTATTTGCAGTATTTGCCATCTTTGTCGTACAGTTCGAAATATCTAAAATTTGCGTGTGTAGTTGGTACAAAAAGGATTTTTAGGATGAATAACTAAAGGGTCTACAAGCAAAATCTGAATCTGTTACGCCAAATTTTTCCATCATGGTATCTGGTAGTTTTCCATAAACTTTGAAACGTTAACGCCTCCTTTTTCAAAAACATTTCCATTTGGATGACCATAGATTTTCCTCCGCCACCACCATAGTCTTGTCCATTCGTCCGCTTGAAATTTCGCTAATCCGTCTTCTTTTCAAGACCAATACAAATATCCTGTTGTAATTGGTCAATAAATTTTGAAAATATTTCTTTCATTTTATTAGTTTTAGTACTTAGTTTTTAACCTCAAAGCTCAAAGGATTTACGCAAAGTGCACAAAGGTTTTTATTTATAATTATTCTCCAAAATATGTTTTAAAAATACAAATTAAATCTTAAAGTCTTTTGTCTTCCAGTCTTGAGACATTAAGTCAACCATCTATCTAACAAAACAGATATCTCCATTTCGTACTTTCGCTATCGCTACGCACTCCAGTCGATATGACAAAGCATCTAAAGCCCATAATCGTTAAGTCGTATGTCGTAAAATCGTTAATCATACAATCAAAAACCCCGAACTCCGAACCTCAAACTCCAAACCCTTATTACTCCTCATACTCCTTCACAGCATCCACAAAAGCTTTGGCGTGATCTACTGGAATATTAGGTAAAATTCCATGACCTAAGTTGGCGATATATCTATCTGTTCCAAAAGCATCAATCATTTCTTTTACCATCGATTTTATTTTAGGAATAGGAGACAATAATCTTGCTGGGTCAAAGTTTCCTTGTAACGTGATTTTATTATCGGTTAATTTTCTAGCCACATCTGCATTTAGTGTCCAATCCACACCCAAAGCGCTTACGCCTGTTTGAGCATAATCCTCAAGTGCAAACCAACATCCTTTTCCAAAAACAATTACAGGCGTAAGGTCTTTCAATGCTTTGGTAATTTGATTGATGTAAGGCATAGAAAACTCTTGATAATCCTTTGGAGAAAGTAAACCTCCCCAACTGTCGAAAACTTGAATGGCATCTACTCCTGCTTTTACTTTTTCTTTAAGGTAATCTATGGTTACATCTGTGATTTTTTGCAATAAAAGATGAGCAGCTTCTGGGTTTTCGAAACAAAATCCTTTGGCTTTGTCGAATGTTTTGGAGCCTCTTCCTTCTACTACATAACACAAAATGGTCCATGGACTTCCAGCAAAACCAATCAAAGGAACTTCATCATTAAGCATTTGTTTAGTCAGTTTAATAGCGTCATAAACATATTTTAAGGCTTCTTTTGCATCAGTAGGCGGAATGTTGGCAACCATTTGCATATTCCTAATTGGATTAGGTACAAAAGGACCAAAATCAGGTTTCATTTGCACTTCAATTCCCATTGCTTGTGGAATCACCAAAATATCCGAAAACAAAATCGCGGCATCTGTTCCAATTTGATGAATGGGCATCACTGTGATTTCTGCTGCTAATTCTGGTGTTTGACATCTTGTAAAGAAATCATATTCCATTTTTAACTTCATAAAATCTGGCAAATATCTACCTGCCTGACGCATCATCCATACGGGTGGGCGACTTACAGATTCGCCTTTGAGTGCTTTTAAAAATAAATCGTTTTTTATCATAATATTAATAGATACTCATCGTTTTTTCAATTTGTGTAATCATCCCTTCTACCGAGGGAACTTCGGGATAAAGTACTTGGTCTTTATCTTGTATTTCAAAAGTATTTATCACCTCTTGAGCAGTTGTTTTACCTATACAAATATGTTTTGCATTTTGCATTTTCAACTTTGAAGATAGGAATGCTTTAACGCCTTTGGGACTAAACCATAGATATATATCGTAGTGAAATCTTTGGTATAAAGAAACGTTTGTGGTTTCAGTATCATAGATGTATGATTCTTCAAAATTAATCTTAGATTTCTTCAGAATTTCTGGCAAATCATTCAACCTATCTGGGCTACACAAATAAGTAAATGATGCCTCAGGCATTTCTGCGACCATCCATGAAGCCAATTCTTTGGAATAATTAGCCGAATGCAAAACAGTTAAGTTATTTTTTTGAAGCAATTCAAAAGTCTTATGACCAACACATAAAAACTGATGTTCTTTTGCTTTTTTTGACAGTAACTTCAGACCTTCTTGTGCTCCTTTAAAACTTGTGAAAATAATGTTTTGGTTTATGTTTTTTAAAACTGGATTCAATGAAACAACATTCAAAATATCAAAATCAACGAGTTGCGCAAAGGAATTTATTTTATCACTTTGTGCTTCTGATAATTTCTTCGTTGATAGTATTTTGATTTCGTTGTTCGGCATTATTTCTTATTGTTGAAAGCTTTAATTTCTTTCATAATTTCTGCTCCACCATTTTCGAGGAGCATTTTTGAAACTTGATTTGCTATTTGAGTTTGATTTTCTTTCGAGAAGGACTCAAAAACCTCTACTTTTCTTTGTCCGTCAAGACTGTATATACCTGCACTAACATTATAATTATCTTGCATTTCTTTGACATTTACAGCAATTGGTGCAGTGCAGCCTCCTTCCAAAATTTTTAATACTTGTCGCTCGATAGTTACACAGTTTGATGTATTAGTATGGTTTAAAGTTTTCAAAGCCTCCAAAAATGCAGGTTCATTTTCTCTACCCACCACCATGATAGCACCTTGAGCAGGGGCTGGAATCATCCAATCTAGCACTTCTGCATCTTTGGGTAAAACGTTAATTCTTTCCAATCCTGCTTTGGCAAAAATAGCCCCTTTCCAATTGCTATCCGCTACTTTTTGAAGTCTTGTATTTACATTTCCTCTTAATTCTTCAATCGAGAAATTTGGGTATTTGTTGAGCCACTGCGCTCTTCTTCTCAAACTGCTGGTTGCAATAGCCCTTGAAAATTCATTTTTTGGATGCTTCACAAAAACATCTTCCACATCACCTCTTTCAAGTACTGCAAATTCAATGATTCCTTTGGGCAGTCCTACAGGAACGTCTTTCATCGAATGAACAGCAATGTCTATTTTATTATTGAGCAATGCGATGTCTAAAGTTTTGGTAAAAACCCCAACCACACCCATTTCATATAAAGGCACAGTCTGGTTTTGATCACCTTCTGAATCCACTAAAACTAAATGTGAAGCAATGCCTTGTTTTTCTAATAAATCTCTAACTAATTTAGCTTGCCATTGCGCCAATTCACTTTTCCTTGTCCCTATTCGAATGGATGATTTCAAATTTCCAATTTAAAAATTTCGTTCATAATCTTTACAGATTCATAAGAATTTGATTCTGTATTTTTGAGATGTGTCACAAATTGCTTGGTTACTTTTTGAATGATCCTTTCTGATACAATTTGAAC